>DATHCF010000039.1:0-9247 GCA_035319705.1 Acidimicrobiales bacterium
CACTGGGAGAAGGCCGGCGGCGGGGGTGCTCCCCCGCTGCCACTCGGGCCGATCGACCGCGGCGTGTCGCGCTGGTGGGCGCGCTTCGAGGGTCTGCTCGACGATGTGGCTGCCGGAGCGCCGGTCGTCCCGGGGGCGAGGCGATGAAAGGCCTCGTCTTCGAGCGCAACATCCCGCGCTTCGCCGCCTCCCGGGCGGCGGCGCTCTTGGCCGGCTCGGGCCGCGGCGCTGGGGTCGGCCCCCTGCGCCTGGTGGACGTCGAGCCGCCCCCGCTGCCGGACGCCGGCTGGGCCCGCGTGCAGCCGGTTCTGGCCGGCATCTGCGGCTCGGACCTCTCCACCATCGACGGGCGCAGCTCGCGCTACTTCGAGGACGTCGTGAGCTTTCCCTTCGTGCCGGGCCACGAGGTGGTGGGTGTGGTCGACGAGCCAGGTGCGGCCGGGGCACCGGCACCGGGGACGCGCGTGGTCGTCGAGCCCGTGCTCGGCTGTGTGGCCCGGGGCATCGACCCGCCCTGCGCCGCGTGTGCCGCCGGCCACACCGGAGGATGCCAGCGCGTCGCCTTCGGGCACCTGGCCCCGGGACTGCAGATCGGCTTCTGCGCCGACACCGGCGGCGGATGGTCGACGGCCGGCCTGGTGGCGCACGCCTCGCAGCTGCATCTGGTGCCGGACCGTCTCACCGACGAGGACGCCGTGCTGGTCGAGCCCACCGCCTGTGCCGTCCATGCCGCCCTGCGGGCGAAGCCGCAGCCGGGCGACACGGTGGCGGTGGTGGGCGCCGGCACCCTCGGTCTCACCTTCATCGCCGCCCTGCGTCATCTGACCCGGCCCGGCACCGTGCTGGCCGGGGCCAAGTACCCGCACCAGCGCCGCCTGGCCCAGGAGATGGGCGCCGACGTGGTGGTGGAGCCCGGGCAGCTCGGCCGCGCCGTGCGCCTGCAGTCACGTTCGCTCGTGTCGTCGGGACATCTGAGCGACGGGGCGGCGGTGGTGGCCGACTGCGTCGGCAGCGCCGACTCGCTGGCGCAGTCGCTGTCCATGGTGCGGCCCGGCGGGCGTCTGGTGCTGGTCGGCATGCCCGGCGCCATGCACCTCGATCTCGCCTCGTTGTGGCACCGCGAGGTGGAGCTCGTCGGCGCCTACGCCTACGGCACCGAGGAGACCGACGCAGGTCCCCGGCGCACCTTCGACATCGCCATGGAGGTGGTGGCCGCCTACCACCTGGGGCGTCTCGTCTCGGCCGCCTATCCGGTCGAGCGTTTCGAGGAGGCCCTGGCCCATGCCGGGGCGGCGGGCAGCCGGGGGGCGGTGAAGGTCGTCTTCGACCTGCGCAGAAAGGCGCGTCCATGAGCCCGCGGCCGGGGTTCGTCCTCGAGGTCGACCGCTCGACGCCGCCCACGCTCTTCTGGCACGGCGAGGGCTTCAGCCTGCAGCGCCTTCCGTCGGGCAGCCGCGTCCTGTACGGGCCGGAGCCGCTCGACCCGTTGCCCGACCCGGTCTCGGCCATCCGCCACGCGCTGCTGCACCCCCTGGGCGAGAGCGAGCCGCTGCCGGCGCTGCTGCGCCCGGATATGCGCCTCACCATCGCCTTCGACGACGTGTCGCTTCCGCTGCCGCCCATGCGACGGCCCGACGTGCGCCAGCTGGTGATCGAGCAGGTGCTCGACCTCGCCGCCGAGGCGGGGGTGGACGACGTCGTGCTCATCGCCGCCCTGGCCCTGCACCGGCGTATGACCGAGGCCGAGTTACGCCACGCGCTGGGAGAGCGCGTGTACGACGCCTTCTCCCCCCACGGGCTGCTGCGCCAGCACGACGCCGAGGACCCGTCGGAGCTGCAGTTCCTGGGCACGACCGACGAGGGCGAAGAGGTGGAGATCAGCAGGCGCGCCGCGGAGTCGGACCTGCTCGTCTACGTGAACATCAACCTGGTGCCCATGGACGGCGGGCACAAGTCGGTGGCCACCGGCCTGGCCAGCTACCGCAGCCTCCGCCACCACCACAACGCCCGGACCATGCAGAACAGCCGCTCGTTCATGGACCAGGAGCATTCCGAGCTGCACTCCTCCAACTGGCGGATGGGGCGGCTCATCGCCGCGGCGGGGGTGAAGGTGTTCCAGATCGAGACCACGTTGAACACCGACACCTTCCCCGAGCAGTTCCGCTTCCTGCAGCGCCGTGAATGGGAATGGTCGGCACGCGACCGCGCCGCCTTCGTGGCGTCGTCGTCCGCCTTGGCCCGGACCCCGCCCAGAGTGGCCCGCAACATCTTCCACGCCATCAAGGCGCCGCAGAAGATGACCTCGGTACAGGCGGGCGAGGTGGAGGCGGTCCATCGCCGGACCACGGCCAACGTCTACGCCCAGCAGCTCACCGAGGTGGAGGGCCAGAGCGACGTGCTCACCATGGGCCTGCCCTACATCTGCCCCTACAACGTGAATTCGATCATGAACCCGGTGCTGGTGGCGTGCCTGGGGCTCGGGTACTTCTTCAACCTCTACCGGGGCCGGCCGCTCGTGCGCCAGGGGGGCGTGGTGATCATGAGCCATCCCACGCCGTGGGCCTTCGACCCGGTGTACCACCCCAGCTACATCGACTTCTTCGAGCAGGTGCTGGCCGAGACCACCGATCCGGTGGAGGTGGGCAAGTTCGAGGAGTCCTTCGCCACCGATCCCTGGTACGTACACCTGTACCGAACAGGGAACGCCTACCACGGCGTGCACCCGTTCTACATGTGGTACTGGTGCGCGCACGCGCTGGCCCATCTGGGACGGGTGATCGTGGTCGGCGGCGACAGCCGGGCCGTGCGGCGCATGGGCTTCATGCCGGCCACCACCATGGCCGACGCTCTCGAGATGGCCGAGGACGTGGTGGGCCCGGACCCCTCGGTGATGCACCTGCACGCCCCGCCGCTCGTCATGGCCGACGTGAAATGAGCGCCCGCGTGAGCGTCCGAGCCCGTGTGTCGGGTCTGCTCGGTCGCGCCCGGTTCCCGTGGTCGGCGCCCAACTGGCCCACGGGACTGTACCGTCCGGCGCCGGAACGACGCGTGGGTATCGACTACGACAGCGCCTGGGCGCGGCGCTACCCGGCGCGCCTCGTGCGCGCCGTGGTGATCGACAACGTGACCCGGCCGCTGGCGCATGTGGTGGCGGCGCCGGAGGTGCGCGGCGAGGAGCTGCTGGGGCTCGTCGACCCGCCGGTCATCTTCGCCGCCAACCACTCGAGCCATCTCGACACGCCGCTGCTGCTGTCGGTGCTCCCTGTCGAGCTGCGCCATCGCACCGTGGTGGCGGCCGCCGCCGACACCTTCTTCGACCGCCGCTGGAAGGCGCACTTGTGGGCCGGCGGGCTCAACGCCATCCCCATCGAGCGCCACCGCGTCAACCGCAAGTCGGCCGAACAGGCGGCCGAGCTCCTGGCCGAGGGGTGGAACCTCGTCATCTTCCCCGAAGGTGGCCGGTCCCCCGACGGGTGGTTCCAGCCCTTCCGAGGGGGCGCCGCCTACCTGGCCGTGCGCACCGGTCGTCCCGTGGTCCCGGTCCACATCGCCGGTACCTGGCGCCTGTTGCCCAAGGACCGGTCGCAGCTGAGACGCGGCCGCACCACCGTGCGCTTCGGCATGCCGATGACGCCCGCAGAGGACGAGGACGCCCGCCGCTTCGGTGCCCGTATCGAAACCGCCATCGCCACCATGGCCGACGAAGCGGGATCGGACTGGTGGACGGCACGCCGGCGTGCCGCCTCGGGCACCACACCGCCGCCCACCGGCCCGCAGGCGTCGTCCTGGCGCCGGCACTGGGCACTGGGACCGGACCCGGCCGAGGTCGACGAGCACGATCCCGGACGGTGGGCCGTCCACTGACACGGGAGCCGTCAGGCGCTTCGCCCTCAGGCGCGTCGCGCCAGCATTCGCCTGAGCGGTGAGCCGTTCACCGTCGCCAGGCGCTCGGCGCGCAGCGCACGCTCCTCCTCGTCGTCGAGCGGGGCCGGTGTCTCGCCGGTGGCGAGCGACAGCAGATGGTCGGCGAACGCCGGGTTGCGGGCCAGGACCGGCCCGTGCAGGTACGTGCCGAACACGCGACCCGACCAGGCGCCTTCGGTGCCGTCGCCGTTCCCGACCCCGTGGCGCACGGTGGCGAGCGGCGCCGCCCCGGGCCCCAGGCGGGTGTGGCCGCTGTGGTTCTCGAATCCGGTGAGCAGCGCCGGCCGGGCCCCGAACGGCCCGCCGGGACTCGGCTCGGCGAGCAGCTCCCCCACCGCACGGCGGCCCGGTCCCTTCACCGTCGACACGTCGAGCAGCCCGAGGCCGGTGCGCCCCTTGCCGGTGGCGTCGGGGAAACTGGCGCCGGCCAGCTGGTAACCGGCGCAGACCGCCAGCACCACCGCGCCCGCTTCCACCGCCCGGCGCAGCGGGCTCGCCGCCAGCTGCTCGGCGGCCTGCAGCTCGGGGCCGTCCTCTCCACCACCGAGGCAGTAGACGTCGCCGGCGCCGGGCAGCGGCCGGCCGGACAGCGCCAGCACCAGCTCCACCTCCGCGCCGCGCCACGACGCACGCGCCGCGAGCACCCGGCCGTTGCCGCCGTCGCCGTAGGTGCCGAGAAGGTCGGGGTGCACCACGACGACGCGCAGGGCCGACACCCTGTCGCCACGTCGCCGGCGCCGCGGCGCCGACGGTCCCTGTGCCGGTTCGCCGCTGTCGGCATCGGCGGAGACCGGCGACTCCACCGCCACCGGCACGGCGCTGGCCGGCACGAAGTGGTGACGTTCGGGCCCGACGGTTGCCGTGCCGCCCGCCACCTGCCGGCGCAGCTCCTGGAAGGCGGTGTAGTTGCCCACGTACTCGACCGAGGCCGCGCCGCTCGATCCGAGCGCCTCGACCTGGTCGGCCACGGTGGCGTGCGCCACACCCGCGTAGCGCAAGCGGACGGCCAGGTCGCGCGCCCGCTCGCCGGTGGCCACCACCTCCCGCCCGGCCAGCCGTTCGAAGGCCACGTCCCACAACCACGACGGGTCGTGCCCGTCGGCCACCCGCGCGTTGATGCCGACCACCACGGGGTCGGTGCCGCCCTCGAGCAGCTCGAGCAGCTCGCTCCACCCAGCCGGGTTCTTGGCCAGAAGCAGCCGGGCGCGCACCGTGCCCACCTCCACCGCGCCGTACCGTCCCTCCACGTCGGTCACCTCGCCCATGGCCGCCAGCGCGTCGGGGACAGCGACCCCGAGCACGAGCGCGGCGGACAGCGCCATCGCCGCGTTGGCCCGGTTGAAGCGGCCTGGCAGGGACAGCGGCAGCGGCACTTCGTCTCCGCTGGGGAGCACCACGCTGTCGGCCACCAGCTCGAGGGCGGGGGCGGGCCGGAGCAGCCCGCAGCTGCTCGACCATCCCACGCCCGACGGATCGAAGATGATCGGCCCGTCACAGGCCGGACAGCCCGCGGCATCGGCGCGCCACACTTGCCCGGCGCCCACCCACACGACGCGCGCGGCGGTGCCCGCCGCCCACACCACGAGCGGGTCGTCGGCATTGGCCACCACGGTCCCGGCGAAGCCGGCCAAGGCGTCACGGAAGCGCGCCGCCACCATCCGCACCTCGCTCACCCGGTCGAGCTGGTCGCGCGACAGGTTGAGCAGCACCACCACGTCGGGCTCGAGGGCCCGGGTCACCTGGCCCAGGTATCCCTCGTCCACCTCGAGCACGGCGCGCGCCCCGGGGAACTGGGCCAAGGCGGCCACCAGCCCCGGGGGGAGGTTGGAGCCGGTGGCGTTGGTGGCCACCAGCCGGCGTCCGCCCAGAGCGGCGACGAGCAGCCGGGTGGTGGTGGTCTTGCCGTTGGTGCCGGTGACGAGGGCGGTGGTGCGTCCACGACCGAGCAGGGCGAGAAGGTCGGGCTCGATGGCCAAGCCGACCCGTCCACCCACCACCGAGCCGGAGCCCCGACCGAGCCGGCGCGACAGCGCCCCTGTTGCCAGGGTGGCCCACACTGCGGCGCGCCGGCGTCCGGCGCCGGCTCCGGCGCCCGACGGCGGCGAGCTCACTCGGTGGTGTGGCCGGGTGGGAAGGTGCGGGCTAGCTCCTCGGCGGTGGGCCGGTGCGGCCGGCGGGCCTCAGCCGGCAGCAGCGCCGAGATGGCCTTCATGATGAGCGCGGTGTCGGCCACCGCGTCCGTGAAGCCCAACGACAGCGGCAGGCCCACCCGCACCTGCACCATCGGCGGCCGGGCCACGTTGGTCATGTTCGGCAGGCGCGACGAGCGCGGCCAGACCCGCTCGGTACCCCAGATCCCGATGGGCACCACAGGCGCCCCCGTGCTGGCGGCCAGGCGCGCCGTGCCGGTCTTGCCCCGCAGTACCGGTTCGAAGAAATCCCGGCCCCGGGGAATGGTGCCCTGCGGGAGGACCACCACCACCTCGCCCGCCTCGAGCGCCCGGCGCGCCTGGCGCAGCGGGGCGTCCGAACCCGAGCCGCGATCCACGCTGATGCCGCCGAGCGCCCGGGCGATCTGGCCGATCACCGGGGCGTCGAACAGCTCGCGCTTTCCGAGGAAGCGCACCGGCCGGCCCAGCCGGGCTGCCACCATGGCCAGGGCGACGACGTCGAAGTAGCTGCGGTGGTTGGCGGCCAGCAATGCCGGGCCGCGACGCGGGACGTTCTCGGTGCCGGAGATGTCGAAGCGCGCGTAGGGGACGAGCTCGGGCCGGACGAAGGGCCGCAACAGGTGATAGGGCTCGCGGCCGAGCACCTTGGGGACCCCGTTCGGGCGGTCCCAGCTCTCGATGGGCCAGCGCCGCAGCGTGGCCACCGCGCGCAGGCGCCGGTCGGGGTTGACGACGTGCGGGTGCGCCACCGCGCCGAGCAGCGGCAGGTCGAAGAAGCTGTCCGAGTAGGCGTGCGACCGGGCCATGTCCACCGGCTGCTCGCTGGCGAACGCCCGCGCCGCGTCGAGTTTGCCGGTGGACCACACGAAGGGCCCTTCGATGCCGCCGGTGTAGCGACCGTCGCGCCGGGCGTACCGCGTGGCCAGCACGTGGTCGAAGCCCATCAACTCGGCGAAGGGCGTGATGAGGTCCACCGGCGTGGTGGTGGCGAGCACCAGCCGGCGACCCTCGTTACGGTGCTCAGCCAGGGCGGCCGGCGCGTAGGGCTGCACCATAGCGGCTAGCTCGGGTGCCGCCAGCTGCCCGGCGCGGCGCACGGCGTCCACCGCCCAACCCCGGACGAAGCGCGGGGCGGCACGCACCATGGCCATGAACGGGATCGACTCGCCGAGCAGGTCGTAGGTGGCGTAGAAGAGCCGTTCGCCGGGGAGCGAGCGACGCCCTTCGAACAGTCCCTCGGCGTGCATGGCGGCGCTCAGCACCAGGCCGCTCGCCCCGCGCAGCAGGGTGCGGTCGAGGTCGACGAACACTGCGCCCATTGCGCCCGCCGAAGTGTTCTTGCTCACGCGCCGAAACGATACCGGCCGTCTTCGGCCGGCCCCTGACGCGACGAAGGGACCGGCGGGGGAAACCGGTCCCTTCGTTCCGACTCGCCAGGTACGGAGGGGGGGATTCCGCCCTGTGGTCTTGCCTCCATTGTGAAGAACAGGTTCTCATCTGTCAAACAGTCAGGAGCGATATATGATATCTGTATTGGAGATGGAGTTGCGCCATCTCCAGGCCCTGGTGGCCCTGTCCGAGCTCCGCTCGTTCTCGGCCGCCGCCGACTACCTGGGCACGGTCCAGTCCAACGTGTCCGGCCATGTGGCCCGCCTCGAGGGCGAGCTCGGTGCCACCCTGTTCGACCGTTCGACGGCTTCGCTGACCCCCGAGGGCGAGGTGGTGGTGACCCGCGCCTACCGCATGATCGGCGAGCTCGAGGCCATGACCGCCGACCTGGCGGCGCTGCGCCAGGAGGTGGCCGGCTTCGTGCGGGCCGGGATGATCGGCACCACGGCGCGGTGGCTGGTACCGCCCCTGCTGGCCGAGCTCGTCGTGCGCCACCCCAAGCTGCGTCTCACCGTCGCCGAGGGCACCAACACCCTGCTCGAACCACAGCTCGCCGCCGGACGCCTCGACATGGCCGTGCTCACCCTGCCCGTGGGCGGGCGCGACCTGAGCTTCGAGCCACTGTTCGAAGAGGACGTCGTCCTGGTGGTGCCGATCGGCCGCGATCCCCTGCCGGCGCTGAACCGGGTGGAGCTCGCCGATCTGACCGAGCTCGAGTTGGTGCTCCCCGCCCCCGGGACGTCCTTTCGCGCCGAGATCGACGCCGCGGTCAAGCCACTGGGGATACGGCTGCGGCCCCGCGCCGAGGTGGACGGGGTGCAGCTCATCGCCACCTTGGCCTTCGACGGCTTCGCCCCGGCGCTCCTGCCGGCCACCGCGGTGACGGCGCAGTCGCCCGCCCGGTTCCGCACCCTGTCGATCGACGGGATGGCGGCGCGACGGGTTGGGTTGGCCCTGCGCAGCCGGGGCATGCCGGCCGCGCCGACCCGTGCGGTGCTCGACGCGCTGCGCCGGCTGGTGGTGGCGCCCGAGCGTCTCCCCGAAGGCCTGCGCGCCGTCATCCCCGCTGCGGTGTCACGCGCCGAGGGCTCCTGGCGCCCGGTGGGCGTGCCCAACGGCTGAACGCTCGGTGGAGCGGCCCGCGCTCGGCGACGGCCGAGCAGCGCGCTGGGACCTGTCAGTCGGGCGCCGGCCGTGGCTCGCGCCACATGAACCACAGGCGCGGTCCGCCCCGCGGTACCTGCAGCTCGCCGGTGACGGAAAAGCCGTGGCGATGGTAGAAGGCCAGGTTGCGCTCCTTGGACGACTCCAGGTAGGCGGGAAGGCCCTCGGTGTCGCAGCGGCGCAAGGTGGGCTGGAGCAGCGCCGAGCCCACGCCCTGTCCCTGGCGCTGGGGATCGGTACCGATGGTGGCGAGGTACCAGTGCGGCTGCCGGGGCCGGCGCCTCGTCACTTCGGCCAGCAGGTGACCTGCGTCCGGAATGGCCCGTCCCAACCCGAGCAGGTCGGGCACGAGGGGAGAGAGGTGCCACAGATCGCGCCAGCCCGGCTCGGGCTTGCCGGGGGGGGCCCACAGCGCCACGCCGGCGTGGTCGTCGGTGGTCCACACTTCGCCGTCGGCCATGTACATGTGGCGCAGCGGGATGGAGAAGAAGCGCGGCAGGCCGCGGCGACGGCGTCTGTCGCCGCGGAACATGAAACGCGCCACCGGATCGTCGTCGAAGGCGCGGGCCAGCACCTCGACCATGGCCGGCACATCGGCG
>DATHCF010000040.1:0-5249 GCA_035319705.1 Acidimicrobiales bacterium
GAGGGAGCGCCGTCGGCGGCCCGGGACGCTTCGGCCACCACCAGGGGCGTGCCCCCGGCGCTGGCGATCCGCTCGACGATCGGCTCGAGGTCGCCGGGAACACTGCCACCGTTGTCCTGCACCCAGCGGGCGACGGCGTCACTCGCTCCCTTGCGGACCGAACGGCCCTGCCACTCGATGCCTGACATCCGGGTCTGGGCGGTGAACGGGACCAGCTGCGCGCCGGGGGTCTCCAGGGTGACCACGCCGTAGTTGGTCACAGCCAGGTCGACGATGGAGCGCCCCTCGGGGGTCTCGTCCGCCAGCGAGGACAGCAGGGCCGCCTCGGCCAGCTTCGAGATGTCCACCCCGGCCACCGGGATGAGCTCGGTGGCCATGCGGTTGCCGAAGGTGATGGTGCCGGTCTTGTCCAGGAGCAGGGTCGTGACGTCGCCGGCCGCCTCCACCGCCCGGCCCGACATGGCGAGCACGTTGCGCTGCACCATCCGGTCCATGCCGGCGATGCCGATGGCGGCCAGAAGGGCCCCGATGGTGGTGGGCGAGAGCAGCACAAGCAGCGCCACCAGCACGATGATCGACTGCGGCGCCCCCGAGTAGATGGCGAACGGTTGGAAGGTGGCCACGGCGGTGACGAAGATGAAGGTCAAGCTGACCAGCACCACGGTGAGGGCGAGCTCGTTGGGGGTCTTCTGCCGGTTTGCCCCCTCCACCAGTGCGATCATCCGGTCGAGGAAGGTCTCCCCCGGCTTGGCCGTGATCTCCACCGTCACCCGGTCCGACAGCACCCGGGTCCCGCCGGTGACCGCCGAACGGTCGCCGCCCGACTCGCGGATGACCGGCGCCGACTCCCCTGTGATGGCCGACTCGTCCACGAGAGCCATCCCCTCGATGACGTCGCCGTCACCGGGAATGACCTCACCGGCCTCCACCACGCAGTGGTCGCCCACCTGCAGGCTCACCGACGGCTGGGTGACCACCGACCCGTCGGGCTGCAGCACGTGGGCCTGGGTCTCCTGGCGGGTCCGGCGCAGGGTGTCGGCCTGGGCCTTGCCCCTTCCCTCCGCCATGGCGTCGGCGAAGGTGCCGAACAGCACGGTGAACCACAGCCACACCACCACCAGTCCGAGGAACCAATTGTCGGCGGCGGTGGAGTGGTGGAGGTCGCGGAAGAAGATGACCGTCGACCAGATACTGCCCACGTACACCACGAAGATCACCGGCTTGCGGATCATGTAACGGGGGTCGAGCTTCAAGAACGACTCGATCAATGCCCGCTTCAGGATGTCGGGTTGGAACAGCGACAGGTGACGCACGTTGCGCTGGCGCTCGGCGGCCTCGTGGGCCGAGGGGGTGGGCGCCGACGTGAGGAGGTCGGTGGTCATGGCGCCGTCCTCAGAACAGCCCGAAGTGGCCGGCGAAGTGCTCGGCCAGCGGTCCAAGGGCCAGCACCGGGAAGTACGTGAGCCCCACCAGGACGATCACGATGACCATGACCATCACGGCGAACAGCGGCGTGTCGGTACGCAGTGTTCCCGCCGTTGCCGCGTAGGTGCGCTTGCGCACCAGGGACCCGGCCAGGGCCAGAGCCGGGATGATCTCGAAGAACCGTCCCACCCACATGGCCACGCTCAGGGTGGTGTTGTAGTAGGTGGTGTCGCCGCTGAAGCCGCAGAAGCACGAGCCGTTGTTGTGGGCGGCCGAGGTGTAGGCGTAGACCATCTCGGTCAGGCCATGCGGCCCCTCGGAGGAGACCGAGGCGGCGGTATGAGGTATCAGTATGGACACCGCCGACAGCACGAGCACGGTCACCGGCAGGACGAGGATGTAGATGGCGGCCAGCTTCATGTCGCCGGCCAGCAGCTGTTTGCCCAGGTACATCGGTGTTCGACCCACCATGAGCCCGCCGATGAACACCGAGATGAGGACGAATATGAGCATGCCGTACAGCCCCGTCCCAGTGCCGCCCGGGATCACCTCCCCCAGCATCATGTTGAACAGCGGCACCGCACCACCGATGGGCGTGTAGCTCTCCTGGCCGCTGTTGGCCCCGCCGGTTGAGGTGGCAGTGATGGCCGCCGCGTTCAGGGCGGATCCGGTGCTACCCAACCGGATGTCCTTGCCCTCGAGGTTGCCCCCGGGGTTGGTGGCGCTCACCGTCTGCGTGACGTGGTCCACCGATATCTTCGGATTGCCCCGGTTCTCCAGGGGGACGACGATCAGGATCGAGATCAGGAACAGGATGCCCATGGCGCTGAGCACGACCCATGCCTGTCGCATGGAGCCGATCATCTTCCCGAAGGTCCAGGCGAAGGCGAACGGCACCATGCACAGCAGCCACAGGATGAGCACGTTGGTGATGCCGTTGGGATTCTCGCTGGGATGGCCGTAGTTGGCGCCGAAGTACCCACCACCGTTGTCGCCCAAGGCCTCGATGGGCACCATGCTGGCCACCGGACCGCCGGGGACCTCCTGGGTTAGCGCCGAGCTGGGGTCGTGGGTGGCGATGGCCGCCACCGTGTCCACCTTGGTGGAGGAGTGGAAGTTCTGGATCACGCCCTGGCTCATGAACACGACGGCGAACACGAAGCAGATGGGGATGAGGACCCGGGTGCAGGTCCGCACGGTGTCGACCCAGAAGTTGCCGAGGGTGGTCTGGCGGCGGCGGATCAACGACCGGATGAAAGCGGCGGCCAGCGCCATGCCGACCGCCCCGGAGATGAACTGGTGCCACACCAGGCCCAGCATCTGGCTGAGCTGGCTCATGGTGGACTCGCCGGTGTAGTTGGTCCAGTTCGTGTTGGTCATGAAGCTGATCGCCGTGTTGAACGTCAGCCCCGGTGGCACGTCGGCCAGGTGGTCGGGGTTGCCGGGCAGGTGCGCCTGCCACCGCAGCACCGCATAGGTGAGGACGCCGCCGACCAGGGTGTAGACGAGCAGTGACATGACGTAGCTGCGCCAGCGCTGCTCGCTGTTGGGGTCGATACGGCAGCAGCGGTACACGAACCGCTCGACCGGCAGGAAGAGGCGGTCGCCGGGCGCCTGCTTGTTCCCGTACACCTTGGCCATGTAGCTGCCCAGGATGGGCGTGCTCAGGGCGAGCAGGCCCAGGAAGAAGAGAATTTCCAGCCAGCTGGAGAGTGCCATCTACAGACGTTCAGGCTTGAGGAGCACGTAGATCAGGTACGCGCCCAGCAGCACGGCCATGATGATCCCGACCAGGTCGTCGCCGCTGATGGCCCAGCCGAATATCCCGCCGATCACGAGGGTTCCTCGCTGACACCCACCAGATCACCGCGTTCGCCGTGCTCGCCCAACGCGGCGTCGTCCGGGCCGATGATCTTGTCGCACCCGACGACGAACAGCGCCGAGACCACGACGAACACCACCATCAAGCCGAGAAAGATGACGTCGTCCACGATTTCTCCACCAACCACGGTCGTTTTGTGGTTCCCTTGGAACCATAAAGGCGCCCGGTTGAGGGATGGAACGACTTTTATGCCCTCTTAGCGCCAGGCGGCCCGAACTTTGCGCTGCCGTAACGCCTTCAGCCGATCAGGCGCTCGCCGATGGGACCGAGGATGAGCATGGGCAGGTACACGAGCCCGCCGACCACCACGATGACACCGAACAGGAAGGCCACGAAGGTCGGCCCCGAGGTGTCGAGCGTGGCCCGGGTGCTGGCGTGCACCCGTGCACCTGCCAACGAGCCGGCCACGGCCATGGCCAGGATGATGGGGGCGAACCGGCCCACCAGCATGGTGATGCCGAGGGTGGTGTCGTACCAGGCGGTGTTGGCCGACAAGCCGCCGAAGGCCGACCCGTTGTTCGCCGCGGCGGAGGCGAAGGCGTAGACGATCTCGGTGAAACCGTGGAACCCCGGGTTCCCCGCTGCTCGCTCGGACCCGCCGAGCACGAGCGACGCACCGCCGAAGCCGAGCACCACGATGGGCACGGCCAAGGTGTAGAGGATCACCAGCTTCATCTGCTGGGCGCGGATCTTCTTTCCCAGGAATTCCGGCGTACGCCCGACCATGAGCCCGGACACGAACACGGCCAGCAGGACGAACATCAACATGGCGTACAGCCCGCCGCCTACCCCGCCGGGGCTCACCTCTCCGATGACGATGGCGGCCAGAGCCGACGCCCCGCCCACCGGGGTGTAGCTGTCGAGGGCGGAGTTGGTGGCACCGGCAGTGGTGCCCATGGTCCCCACGGTGAGCAAGGCAGAACCATCGGGGCCGAAGCGGAGCTCCTTGCCCTCGAGGTTGCCACCCGGGCTGGTGGCGGTGACGTGCTGGCTGACGCTGTCCGGGATGAGGTGGTTGCCGTGGGCCTCGGCCTGCATGCCGATGAGGGTGTGGGCGGCGAAGAGCACAGCCATGGTCACCACCAGGGCCCGGCCCTGTCGCTTTCGCCCGATGAGCCGCCCGAACATGAGCGCGATGGCGAAGGGCAGCACGATCACCAGCAGTAGGTCGAACACGTTGGTGAAGCCGGTCGGGTTCTCGAACGGATGCGCCCCGCCGGCGTTGTAGAAGCTGCCCCCGTTGGTGCCCAGCAGCTTGATGACCTCCATGCTGGCCACCGGCCCGCCGGGGATCTTCTGCCCGGCCCCGGCCAGGGTGGTGGCGGTGCGGAACCCGTGGAAGTTCTGCACGGCGCCCTGGCTGATGAGCACCAGTGCGGCCACGATCGAGATCGGGAAGAACACGCGTACGAGCGACCGGGTGAGGTCCACCCAGAAGTTCCCCACTGTGCGTGCGGCGCCGGCGATGCCCCGCACCACCGCCAGGGCCACGGCCAGCCCGACGGCCCCGGCCGTGAACTGCGCCACCACCAACCCGGCCATCTGGGCCAGGTAGCTGGCCTGGGTCTCACCGGCGTACGCCTGCCAGTTGGTGCCGGTAACGAAGCTGGCGGCGGTGTTGAAGGCCAGCATGGGGCTCATGCCCGGGGCCCCGGTGGGATTGAAGGGAAGGTGCCCCTGAAGGCGCAGGATCCCGTACAGCACCAGCAGGGAGGCCAGCCCGAAGGCCAGCACCGAGAAGGTGTAGCCCGTCCAGCGCTGCTGGCCGTCCGGATCGATGCCCACCACCCGGTACACGAGGCGCTCGAGGGGCAGGAAGAAGCGGTCGCCCGGAGACCGGCCCGGGCTGAAGGTGGCGGCCAGGTACTTGCCGCCGAGCGGGGCGAGCACGGCGGTGGCGGCAGCGACGAAGGCGATCTGCGCCCAGCTGAAGCCGGTC
The DNA here is from genome assembly GCA_035319705.1 of Acidimicrobiales bacterium. Classification (GTDB taxonomy): domain Bacteria; phylum Actinomycetota; class Acidimicrobiia; order Acidimicrobiales; family UBA8190; genus UBA8190. The sequence continues at coordinate 5,247 of DATHCF010000040.1, forward strand.
ACG
>DATHCF010000041.1:0-4030 GCA_035319705.1 Acidimicrobiales bacterium
TGGATGTAGCGGTCGAAGATGTCGATCTCGTTGTCCAAGAAGGCGATTAGATCCCGAAGGGAGTCGAGGCGCGTGGCATAGGCCCTAGGGAGCTCGAGGGAGTCGAGTTGGGCGGCGCCCCCCTTTCCCCCCATGTCGCCCAGGGCCGGGAGGATGCCGTTCTTGGCCATCACCCCATGGACCTGCGCCTTGCAGGAGCTTCTCTGGGAGAGCAGGCGAAAGCGGTAGCGCACGAGCTCACGGAGCTCTCGGGTCTCGGGGGGAGCGATCCAGCCTTCGGCCAGGCGCCCCAGCCGGAGCATGGCGGCCAGGTCCCTGGCGTCGCGCTCGTCGTTCTTCACCCGCCGGTTGCCCCAGTTGTTGCCCAGCGGGTGGGCCAGGTGGACGGTGGCGCCCAGCTCCTGGAGCAGGTCGGCCGCCCAGTACCAGCCGTAGGCCGACTCGAGGACCACCTCGGGGGCTTCTCCGGCCTCGGCCATCGCCTCGGCGAGCTCGGCTGGCTGGCTCGGGATCCGGACGCACCCGAGCATCTCGCCCTCGGCATTCATCCGGTAGATGGTCGAGCTGCGGCGGTGCAGGTCGATTCCGACGTACTGTCGTTCCACAGGGGCCTCCCTTGTCGCGGGTTGGTTGTGAGAACCCCGAGCATTACAACGTTCGGATCCCACGGGGAGCGGAGGCCCCGCTCCTTCATCTCATCAATTACCGGGGTGTGCTACCCAGCGGCGCCGTCCTGGTGTGTCTGTTACGGATCGGCCGCCGCCTTAGCCGCGGCGGTGAACCCATCGAAGCACCCTTGAACCCAATCTTGCTTGCTCTCGATCTTTTGAGTCGATGACTCCAACAGCCCAGCACAGACATCGGCGGCCCTGATCGTAGGAGTGTCATGGGCGTAGTTCGATGTCTTAATCGCCCATGGGTAGGCCGATCTCCCAGTCGCGTAGCCAGTGTGGTATGAGGATGAGTGGCCATCTTCGAGAAAGGTGACGCAAAGACCGATAGCGAGACCCATCACCAGGGTTGCAACGATCACAACGATCGCCTGTTGCGCGTCGGTGAGCCGACTCCAACGATTCCCACTCGTGGCGCGCTTCCCGTCGAGCGGTCTGCCAGAGGGAGAATCAGATGTCTGTGCTTGGATCTTCGGATTGGTTGGTTTGGCTGTGAGCCAGATCGGCTCACTCGGAAAGGGAGACACCGGCGGAGACTCCTCGGCCTCGCGAGACTGATCAGGCCTGCGCTCGCCATGCCACCCGTCTGCCGTCATGAAGAACCTCGCCCCACCCGTCGATACTCCCATGTTCTGGCTGCTTTGGCTCGCAGGAACACCCCGATTTTGGCCAGCCAGCAAGGTGGGTGGTGTCGGCTGGGGACTGTCGAGCGGGATCCCCGAATCCGGTTCGATCGTGCCTGTCTTCCAGCGGCAGCACGGCTCCGTCCGGTTCGGCACTTCAGGTCAGTGAATCGACCGGTCACTTAGCCCTCTACGAGGTCAGGGCCAGGATCCCCCCAATGACAAGTGTCAGAACCGCAATGGCAACGCCAACCACAGAGACGCCGAAGAGCATCCGGTCGAAGCGTTCCCACCCTGCGGGAGTCTTGATGACGTGGGTCACGACCCACCACCGGTGGGTTCGGGCGGGACGAAAGCCCCGAAGTGAAAGCGTCCGAGGCGGGTTGCCTTCGGCGATCGACTTCTCCCGCTTCACTCCTACCCGCATCACCACGGCACCTAAAGCGACGACCAGTGGATAGGCGAAGAAGCCATCCAGCACCTTCTGGGTCGTTTTGCCTAGGGTCGCAACCACCGCGGGATCCATTGGGCCGGAGGGTATCCGAGGACGGCCGAGGATTTCCGAGGCTTGGGCGGTATTCATCATGGAACGGCGATCGACTTGCGGTTGCAGAAACCCAAGCAGGAGCCGTTCATGTACGAGTCCGGCGGCCCGAAACTTCTCCTTGACCGACGAGCCTCCACCCCCCGCACCCCCAACTGCCCCGCCGGCAGCCAGACCACCCCGGAGGGGACCTCGGTCCGGCTGCCGCCGAGCCAGTCTGGTCAGGGGGTCACTCCTCCCTCAAGAACAACCCCCGGCCCGCCTGTCCGGCTGAAGAGAGGGCCGGCTCCCTCGATCCGCATCTACGTGGATCATTCGTGTGTTGACAAACGAACAGAGCCGACATACGGAGGAAGGAGCCGACCATGACCAGTCTGGCCCATCGTGGTTACATCCACCTCGGGATGGACGTGTCGAGGGACTCGATCGCCTTGGCGATCCTAGGACCCGATAGCGACGTCGCGATCACCGAGAAGATCCCATCCGATCCTGAGTCGGTCCGCCGGCTCATCAAGCGGGTGGGTCGGCCCTCTGGTATCTGGGCCTGCTACGAGGCCGGGCCTACCGGCTATGAGCTCTACCGGCTGCTTCGCTCCATGAAGGTGCGTTGTGACGTGATCGCCCCCTCGCTCGTCCCGAAAGGCCGGGGCGACCGGGTCAAGACCGACAAGCGCGACTCGCGCAGGCTGGCCGGGCTGCACCGGGCCGGCCAGCTGACACCTGTCGCCGTGCCCAGCCCGGCACAAGAAGCGGTGCGCGACCTGTGTCGGACACGAGGCCAGATGGTCAGCGATCTCACTCGAGCCCGCAACCGCCTGACCCACTTCCTCCTGCGCCACGGCCTGGTGCACCGGGACGGATCGAAGTGGACCCAGCGTCACCACGCATGGCTGGCCGCCCAGCACTTCGACGACGCGGCGCTGGTGGCGACCTACCGCCACTACCGGGCCACCGTAGCCCTGCGCGACAACGCCCTCGACGACGTCGAGGCCGACCTGCGGGCCTACTTCGGCACTGCGCCCTTCGCCGATGCCGCCGTGCGTCTGGGCGGCTACCGGGGCATGACCCATATGGGAGGGCTCTGCATCGGCGCCGAGGTCTTCGACTGGCGCCGGTTCCCCAAGGCCAGATCCTTCATGGCCTTCACCGGCCTCACCTGTTGGGAGGACTCGACCGGCCTCTCCGAGCACCGGGGATCGATCACCCGGGCCGGCAACTCCAGGATCCGCGCCCAACTCGTCGAGGCGGCCTGGGCCTACCAGCACCAGCCAGCCATCGGGGAAACCCTGCGCCAGCGCCTGGCCTTGGTCGGCCCGGCAACCTCCGCCCGCTCCTGGAGCGCCCAAACGCGGCTCTGCCGGCGCTTCCACGCCCTGGCCCAGCGCAAGAACCTCAAATCGAAGGTGGCCACCGCCGTGGCCCGAGAGCTGGCCGGTTTCCTGTGGGCCGAGATGACCGCAGCGGCGTGAACAGTGACGACTTCTCGATCACGACACGATCGGTGCGGTCATGATCGAGCCCTCGCGACGCGCCGGAGCACCGCCGCAGCAGAGCCGATCCTCGCGGGTGTTACGAGCAGCGAGTACCCAAGCGCTACTCACCATGCACGGCTGTATTTCGAGGCACCCCATCTGCGAATGGACTTACTGCGATTTCGACAGGCGAACAGCATCGTGGCGGTTCTCCGATCCACTGCGCTCCGGCGCGTCGCTTCACCCACGGGAGGTTGAACTGGGCTGGATGGACCTGCAGTAAACCGACGGTCGGACGGAGTCGATGAGTGCTGGCACCGGCCGAATACATCCATCATCTGTTGGTGGGTCACCAGCGTGGCTCGTTCGCGTCCTCAAACTGGCGAAGGAAAGTCCGCGAAGGGGCTTGACATGCCGTTCCACAGCAACACCCTGCCGCCTAACGGTTGGCCTGAAGGTCCGAAGTGTCAGCCGCCGGGCTTCTCGGCCACGGCGTGGCTCGAAAGAGGCGAGCACACCAGACTCATCAGGATTGCCCGGCGTGGCCTCCCACAACAGACAGGGAGGAAGATGATGGTGCTGATCGGTATCGACCCTCACAAGGCGACCCACACGGCGGTGGCGGTCGACGACGAGGAGACGGCACTGGGCGAGCTGACGGTGAGGGCAGATCGTCACCAGGTCGAGCGCCTCCTCAAGTGGGCGATCGACTTCCCAGAT
>DATHCF010000042.1:0-2206 GCA_035319705.1 Acidimicrobiales bacterium
TCTACCACTTCGGGGTCGAGGGCGCGCATGATGTGGGAGGACCTCCACTCGGTCGTTTGGTGATTTGGACAGCACCCCGATTGTCTCGGGGCCACACCAACGACCGGTGGATGGTCACCCCCCGTTCAAAACGTGTTTGTCCTGGTCATGAGCGCTTCCACCAATCCGCGCGGCCTCTAAACCCCTGACAGAAGGAGCAGCCATGGCACGTCGCGGACGACCGACGGTGGAGATCAATTTGAGCTCGGAGGAACGAGCCACGCTCGAGCGCTGGGCTCGCCGCCACTCCTCCTCCCAGGCCCTGGCGCTGCGCTCGCGCATCGTTCTCGGTTGCGCTTCGGGCGAGAGCAACGCGGCGGTGGCGGCGTCGCAACGGGTGAACCCCGCCACGGTGTCCAAGTGGCGACACCGCTTCGCCCAGGACCGCCTCGACGGCTTGGTCGACGCCCCGCGCCCCGGAGCGACACGGAGCATCGGAGACGACGTGATCGAAGCGGTCATCGTCGAGACGCTCGAGACCGCCCCACCCGACGCCACCCACTGGTCGACCCGGGGCCTGGCCGAACGTCATGGGATCAGCCACCAGACCGTGGCCGAGATCTGGCGGGCCTTCGGGCTCAAGCCCTGGCGTTCAGACAGCTTCAAGGTCTCTCCCGATCCCGACCTGGTGGAGAAGGTCCGTGACCTGGTCGGGCTCTACATGAACCCGCCGGTGGCGGCCGCAGTGTTTGCCGTGGACGAAAAACCCCAGATCCAGGCCCTCAATCGCACAGCCCCCACACTGCCCATGCTCCCCACCACCCCCGCACGGGCCACCCACGACTACGAGCGCAACGGCACCTGTGACCTCTTCGCCGCCCTCGAGATCGCCACAGGGAAGGTGATCACCGAAATCCGCTCCCGTCACACCAGTGCCGATTTCGTGGCCTTTTTGAACAAAGTCAACCGCGAGGTGCCCACCGATCTCGACGTCCACGTCATCTTGGACAACCTGGCCACCCACAAGACCCCGACGGTGCAGAAATGGCTGCTACGGCATCGTCGGTTCCACTTCCACTTCACCCCGACCTATGGCTCGTGGATGAACCTGGTTGAGCGCTGGTTCGCCGCTCTCAGCACCAAGAAGCTCAAGCGAGGCGCCCACCGCAACGTGAAGGAACTCGCCGCCGACATCACGGCATGGGCGCTGCACTGGAACGAGAACCCGACCCCCTTCGTGTGGCACAAGACAGCCGAACAGATCCTCGAACGTCTCGCCTCCTACTGCGCCGCCATCAACCAAGGCGCCTCGGCGTGAGCCGTTGCCGAATATCGACACTCTTCAGGCTTACAGGTCACTAGGCGAGGCCCCGGGACCCCGCACCGCCGGGCCCCTCGAGGGCGGCGGCGCACGCCTCCCACACCTCGTCGTCGAGGTCCCGCAGCGAACCCAGCACCACGTCCGCCTGCTCCAGGGCGGCGAGCACCCCCGGCTCGTGGTCGCCGGCGGGGGCCTCGGGGACCGCCACGCAGGCCATGCCGGCGGCCTTGGCGGCCAGCACGCCGGCGGCCGAGTCCTCGAACACCACGCACGCCCCCGGCGCCACGCCGAGCAGGCCGGCCGTGGTCAGAAAGACGGCGGGGTCGGGCTTGCCGGCGACCTCGTCCTCGGCCGAGTGCACCACGGCGAAGGACGACGCCAGGCCGAGACGGTCGACCACGACGTCGATGAGCCGGCGCGGCGAGGACGACGCCAGCGCCAGGCGGACCCCCGCCCGTCGGCAGAACGCCAGCGCGTGGCCGGCGCCCGCCTTGAGCTCGACCTCCTCGGCCAGACGCCGGGCCATGGCGTCGACCACCTCGGCCACGACGGCCCGCCGCGACGCCCCGCGCCACGGGTAGCGGGCGTACCAGTGGTCGACGGCCTCGCCCACGAACATGCCCTTGGTCTCGAGGCAGCGCTGCACCGTGAGCGGCACCCCGTGGCGGCCGAACACCTCGATCTCGACCTCGTGCCACACGGGCTCGCTGTCGACGAGGAGCCCGTCCATGTCGAAGATGGCGGCGTCCGGGCGCACCGGGTCAGCTGAGGATGTTGACGGCCCGCGAGAACACCAGGGCCACCGTGAGCAACGACGCCAGGGCCTGCACCATCATGAGGATCTTGGCCCAGGCGGTGAGGGGCATGGTGTCGGTCGGGCTGAAGGCGGTGGCGTTGGTGAAGGAG
>DATHCF010000043.1:0-3855 GCA_035319705.1 Acidimicrobiales bacterium
CAAGGACCGGCGGCTTCGATGAACAGGTCGACCGGCATGGCCCGCAGATACTCGGCATTGACGTGCCGCATCTTCTTCACGTCGAAGAACGCCGGCGCGTGGTTGACGTCCTCCAGGCGGAACCGCTCGATCAGTTCCTCCAAGGAGATGATCTCGCGCCCTTCGGGATGGCTCCATCCGAGCAGCGCCAGGTAATTGCGTACGGCGGGCGCCAAGAACCCTTCGTCCCGGTAGTCCTCGACCGCCACCGGGTCGCGCCGCTTGGAGAGCTTCTGGCGTTTCTCGTTCACCAGCATGGGCAGATGGGCGAAAGCCGGGAGTGGGACCTCGGGCGCCAGGACTCTCCAGATGAGGATGGCCTTGGGGGTCGACGGCAGGAGGTCTTCCCCCCGGATCACGTGGCTGATGGCCATGTCGATGTCGTCCACCACGTTGGCCAGTACGAACAGCGGCTGGCCGTTGGACTTGACCACCACGAAGTCCTCGATGGCGGAATGCGGGAAACGAACCTCGCCACGCACGATGTCGTCGACCACGGTGGTTCCCTCATCGGGAACCCGGAAACGCAGGGCGTTGCCCTGGCGGCCCAGCCCCCGATCGCGGCAGTAGCCGTCGTAGCCGGGCGTGGCGTTGCCCTTGGTGCGTGCTTCGACCTCCTCCCGGGTGCAGTCACAGGCGTAGAGGGCGCCGGCGTCCCAAAGGCGATCGACCGCCCGGGCGTGCTCCCCCGCACGCTCCGACTGCCGGTACGGCCCTTCGTCCGGCGCCAGGCCCAGCCAGTCCATGGCCGACAGGATCCCGTCCACCCATTCGTCGCGGTTCCGCTCGGTGTCGGTGTCCTCGATACGGAGGATGAAGGTGCCACCGGTCCGCCGGGCGAAGAGCCAGTTGAACAGCGCAGTGCGGGCGCCGCCCACGTGGAAGTACCCGGTGGGCGACGGGGCGAAGCGGACCCGGGGAGGGACAGGGCCGCCCACGGCGGCTCCGGTCACCGCCTCTACTCGTCCTCGACGAGGGTGATGGCCCCGGTCGGGCAGTTGTTCGCCGCCATCCGCACCTTGTCCCACAGCTCGGGGGGAGGGTTCTCCTGCAGCACGTACATGAACCCGTCGTCGCGCACCTCGAAGACTTCGGGCACGATGCCCATGCACACGGCGTTCGACGCACACACGTCGTAGTCGACGACGATCTTCATGGAGCCCCAACCTCCGTGACCAGACGCCACACCGGCAGGAGCCGATGGGCAGCCCCGGTCGTCCGGGGCTGCCCCGAGTGTAGTGCGCGGTGTCCCGGCGAAAGCCTCACGGCTTGTCGGTCCCGAGCACCCACATGGAGAAGAATTGTGAGCCGCCGCCGTAGGCGTGACCCAACGCCCGTCGCACGCCGTCGACCTGATGCTCCCCCGCCTGGGCGCGCACCTGCATGGCCGATTCGAGAAAACGCAGCATGCCGGAAGCGCCGATGGGGTTGGTCGACAGCACGCCCCCCGAGCAGTTCCAGGGGATGTCGCCGCCGTCGAGGGCGGTGGCCCCCTCGTCGGTCAGCTTCCAGCCCTCACCCTCGGAGGCGAATCCCAGGTTCTCGAGCCACATGGGCTCATACCAGCTGAAGGGGACGTACACCTCGGCCACGTCGATCTGCCGCCGCGGATCGGTGATGCCGGCCTGAGCATAGACGTCCGCCGCGCAGTCGCGGCCGGCTTGGGGGTTCACCTGGTCGCGCCCGGCGAACATGGTGGGCTCCGAACGCATGGCCATGCCGTGCACCCAGGCCGGCGGCTTCCCGTTCGCCGCCGCCGCCTGCTCGTCGCCGAGCACCATGGCGGCGGCCCCGTCCGAGGAGGGACAGGTCTCGTCGAAACGGATCGGGTCCCACAACATGATGGAGTCGCGCACCTTCTCGTAGGAGATGTCGGGCTGGTGCAGATGCGCATAGGGGTTCTTGAGCGCCTGGCGGCGGTCCTTCACCGCCACCTTGATCCCGATGTCGTCGGGCGCCCCGGACCGGCGCATGTAGGCGCGGATGATCGGGGCGAAGTAGCCGCCCGCTCCGGCCAGAAGCGGCGCCGAGAAGGGCTGGGGCACCGACAGCGCCCACATGGCGTCGGAGTCGGACTGCTTCTCGAAGGCGACGGTGAGCACGCGCCGGTGCACGCCGGCGGTCACCAGGTGGGCGGCCACGATGGCCGTGGAGCCGCCGACCGACCCGGCGGTGTGGACCCGGATCATCGGCTTGCCCACCGCCCCGAGGGCCGGAGCCAGGTACAGCTCCGGCATCATCACCCCCTCGAACATGTCCGGGGCCTTGCCGATGACCACGGCGTCGATGTCGGGCCAGTCGAGCCCGGCGTCCTCCAGCGCCCGCTGCGCCGCCTCGCGCAACAGGCCGGCGATCGACACGTCCTGGCGCTTCGCCGCGTGCTTGGTCTGCCCGACGCCGATCACCGCGCAGCGCTCGGCCATCAGCGGCCACCTCCAGCGGCCTCGTCGGACAGCAGGCACACCAGGTTCTGCTGCAGGCAGGGCCCGGAGGTGGCATGAGCCAGGGCGCGCCGGGCCGAGCCGTCCATGACGCGCTGGGCCGCTTCGCCGATGCGGATGAGCCCGGCCACCATCAAGGCGTTGGCGGCCAGAGCGCCCCCCGAGGGGTTGACCGCCACTTCGGGACCGAGCCCGAGGGCGCGGCGCAGGATGAGCTCCTGGTGGGCGTAGGGGGCGTGCAGCTCGGCCACCTGCACCTCCGCCGGGGCCGCCAGGCCGGCGCCCTCGGCGGCGAGCCGGGTCGACGGCGAGTCGGTGAGGTCGCGTGCCCCGAGCGCGTGGGTCTCGATGCGGTGGTCGATGCCGGTGATCCAGGCGGGCCGCTCGCACAGCTCCCGGGCGCGCCCGCCGGCGGCCAGCACCACCGCGGCGGCGCCGTCGGTGATGGGGGGAAGGGCATGAAGGCGCAGCGGCGCCACCACGTAGTCGTCCTTCATGAGCTCGTCGGCCGTCCGGTCCCAGGCCAGCTGGGCGCGGGGGTTGGACAGCGCCTGTCGCCGGCTTCGCGCCGCCACCTCGGCGAAGTCCTCCTCGCTGTTGAGGCCGGCGTCGAGCAGCGCCCGTGCCTGCAGGGCGGCCAGGGCCGTGGGGTCGGGCCACAGTGGCGCCAGGTAGTACGGGTCGAGCTGGAGGGAGAGGATCTTTTCCAGCTGACCGGGCGAGGAACGGCCGAAGCAGTACACGAGGGCGGTGTCCGCGTCTCCGGCCACCAGCATGGTCCACGCCTCGTACAGCGCCCATGCGCCGTCCATCTCGACGTGGCTCTCGCGCATGGGGGGCCAGGCCCCCACGGCGTCGAGGGCGCTCACGAAGCTGAAGGGGGCGCCCACGAGGTAGTCGGAGCTCCCCGAGCAGACGAAGCCCATGTCGTTCTTCGTGACGCCGACGCGGGAGAACACCTCCTCCACCACCGGCATGAGCATCTCGACCTCGTTGTAGTCCTCGCGCCGGACCTGCGGCGACTGTGCGAAGGACACCACGGCGACCGGCCGCCCCCCACCCGGGTGCGCGGTCACAGGTACTCCTTGTAGGTGTCGTACTCGGCGTCGGGCTCGCCGGTGGGGCGGAAGTAGCGGACCGAGGCCATGGACGGGCCGAGCTCCTCCGGCGCCACCCACACCGCCTCCACCCGCATGCCCATGCGCACCTGGTCGGACGGGACCTCCTGGATGAGCCCCATGAAGGCGAGGTTGGCCCCGTCCAGCAGCACCTGGGCGCAGATGTAGGGGATCTCGACGGACTGCCCCTGGAAGGGCACGTTCACCACGCAGTAGGTGGTCACCGTTCCGGTGTTGCCCAGCTCGACCTCGTCGGT
>DATHCF010000044.1:0-2158 GCA_035319705.1 Acidimicrobiales bacterium
CCCTTCGAGGCGGAGCTGCGCGCCGTGTCCGCCGGCCTCCACGACGCCCAGAGCGCCTGGATGTCGCAGATCGAGTCGCTGCGGGCGCCCGATCGCAAGACGCACGAGCTCATCCGCATGGTGTGCACGGTGATCCGTCGCAACCCGCCCGGTGTGGCGCGCCACGCCATGCTGGCGGCCGAGGTGGGGGCGACGTGGGAAGAGGTGGCGGGCAGCATCGTCCTCACCGAGCCCGCCTTCGGTCTGCTCAACGTGGTCGAGGCCCTGCCCTGGGCCCGGCGCGGATGGGAGCGCGGCCGGCGTCTGGCGCCGGATGCCGGCGAGGAGACCGCGTCCAAACCGGCCAAGGCGGCCAAGTCGGCGAAAACGCCCAAGCCGGCGAAGTCCCCGCCTGCCAAGCGGGCCAGGTCCGCTTCGGACGGTTCGGCCAAGCCGGCCAAGGCGGCAAAGCGCCGCCACTGAGCGGCTAGGGCCGGCCCCCGCCCACGAACAGCGCCCGGTGCACCATGGTGGTGAGGGTGTCGATGGCCGAGTCGTCGATCGGCTCTCCGGCGAACAGGCGCAACTGGTGGAAACGGTCGACCATGGCGACCACCGCTTCGGCCGCCGCCTTCGGCTCGATGCCGTCCGGGGGTCCGCTGTCGGCGATGCGGGCTGCCAACGTGCTGGCCACGCCGCCGGCTGCGGCGTGCGCCTGGGCGGTGAGCTCGGTGTCGCTCATCACCAGGTCGGTCCAGGCGCGCAGCACGGGGGCGTAGCGCTGCCAGGCGTCGGAGAACTGCGCCATCCACTGGCGCAGCTCCTGCCATCCGGCCGGGCCGGGCCCGACCGGTCCGAGGGCGGAGTCGAGCGCCCCCACCACCTCACCGGCTTCGGCCACCAAGGCACGTAGAAGGTCCTCTTTGTTGGAGAAGTACAGGTAGAAGGTGCCATGCGAGGTACGGGCCAGCTTCACGATGTCGTCGACCCGCGCCGCGTGGTAGCCGCGGCGGGCGAAGACGACCATGGCCGCGTCGAGCAGCTTGCGCATGGTCTTGCGGCCCTGGCTTCGCAACGCCCGCTTGCTGGCCGGTTCGCCCGTCACCGCATCGGCCGCGTCCTCCGCAACGTCCGTCCGGCGCGCCGCGGCCACCGCCGCCCTCGGTCGAGGGCTCTTGGTGGCGGCCGTTCGTCCCGACGAGGATCCCGGCGCCGGTGTCATGACGGCGGATCGTAGCCAGCTGCCATCAGTGGCGAGACCCTGCGCCGGCGGTCACCGTCGCCTCAGCCGCCAGCGCCGTTGGGTTCGAAGGCCACCTTGACCGCGCCACTTCGGTCTTGGCGGGCGAGCGCCTTCAGCGCGTCCCACCACTGTTCGAGGGCGAAGCGATGCGTGAGCATGCCGCTCAGGTCGACCCGTCCGGCAGCGGTGAGGTCGAGGTAGTGGGCGATGGCGTGCTGGCGGTTGCCTTCCACCTCCTCGATCCCGAAGGCGTTGGAGCCGGCGATGGTGATCTCCTTGAAGTACAGCGGCGTCGATTCCCACCGGCCGGGAGTCGACACCCCGGTCTGCACCAGGACGCCGCCTTCGGTCAGGACGCGCACGCCCACTTCGAGGGTCTCGGGCCGGGCGATCGTGTCGTAGACCACGTCGACCCCGCCCGGGTGGGCGACGGGCAGTCCGTCGAACGGGGTGTGCAGCACCCCACCCGACCATTCGGCCACCTGCTCGACCAGCGCCAGACGCGGCTCGTGCTCGAACACCCGCTGCGCGCCGAACCGGCGGACCAGGCTGGCCTGGGCAGGGAAGCGGGCCACCACGGCGATCTCGGTGTCGGGGTACAGGGCACGCAACGAGGCCACGCTCGTGCAACCGAGGGCACCAGCCCCGTACACGAGGACGCGTCCGCCCGAGGGCGGCGGGTGGCGGACCACGGCATGCATGGACACGGCGAAGGGGTCGGCCAGCACGGCCAGCTCGTCGGAGATGGTGTCGGGCACGGGGATGAGCATGGAGTCGTGGGCTGCGAGCAGCTCGGCCCATCCCCCCGGTGCGTCGGTGGCCACCCCGATGTGGACGCCCGGGCCGAGCGCTCCCTTGGTGAAGCTCCAGCACCGGCTCAGATCCCCGGCCCGGCAGGCCGGGCAAACCGGCTCGACGCCGCGCGGACCGCAGGTG
>DATHCF010000045.1:0-2221 GCA_035319705.1 Acidimicrobiales bacterium
GGTCGGCGACGACGCACAGGCACCGGCGCCCCAGCGCTTCGACTTCCGCCGCCGTCGATTCCAGGCTTCCGGGGAGCCGGCGTCCGCCGCCGGTGTCGGAGTCGTCGATCGCTTCGCCCTCTCGGGCGGTGCGGGCCATGATGGCCACGTCGAGACCGGAGCGCGCCAGAGCCAGAGCCGTCGCCTTTCCGATGCCGCGACTGGCACCGGTCACGAGAGCCGTCGGAGTGCGGTGCACGGCTAGCTCGACGCGTCGTCCACTGCCCAGCGCGACCGCAGGTCCTCGAGCCACGGCGGCAGCTCGATGGCCGGGTCGGCCATGGCCGTCGCCCCGTGCGACGCGAGCGCCCGCTCGAAAGCCTCGGGGTCGTCCCCCCACGACCTCGGGTCGCCCATCATGACCTCGAAGAGGACCACCCCTTCGTCGCCGGCCACGAACGGGCCGAAGGCCGCACCCAGCGGAAGCTCGATGTGCGTGCCGGGCGGGCAATGTCGCCCGTCACACCACATCTCGCCCTTGAGCACGAACAGCACGTGCGGGCTGTAGTGCCCGTGGCGGCGGACGATCATCCCGGGATCCCACTTGGCGTACAGCGACAGGTACAGCGGCTCGGGCGAGAAGGCGAGCCACTTCTCCCACACCGAGGCCAGCGTCCCGTCGGCCAGACGCACCGCCTTCACCTGTTGCCAGGGCATCTCGGGATCGTCGAGGTGCCGGAAGCTGGCGGCGCCGGACGTCGTCACGGGTCACAGGGTATGCACACCCGCGGGCGGCGCGCGCACGAGCTGCTTCTCAGCTCGCCTCGGCCAGAGCGGCGTCGTCGAGGCGTGACGCGCCGTCCTCTGATCCCGCCACCGCGGCGCGTGCCGGGGCGGCGCTCGTCGCCCGGCGACCGCCCACCGCCACCAGCGCCAGCGCCGTCAAGGTGAAGAGCACCCCCAGGGCGAAGACGTCGTGCATCCCGCCGACGACGCTGTCCTGGAACCGGGCCAAGGCCCGGCCGATGGCGAGATGCGGTGCACCGAGCTGCGCGTGGCCGGTGGACAGCCCGAAGAGGGTCACCAGCACGGCCAGGCCCAGCGCCGCTCCCAGCTGCTGGCTCACGTTGATGAGCCCCGAGGCGGCCCCGGCGTCGGCCGGCTCAACCTCGTGCAACGACGCCGTCGTCAGGGTGACGAAGGAGATGCCCGAGCCCGAACCCACGAGCACGAACCAGCTCACGATGTCGCCGTAGCCGTTCTCTGGGCGCAGCTGCGTGGCCAACAGCAGGCCGATGGCCGACAGGGTGATGCCGGCCATGGTGACGACGCGGAGCGGGAGCCGGCGTACCAGCACCCGGCTCGTCAACTGCGAAGCCAGGAACACCGACGCCGGCATGGGGAGGAAGGCCACCCCGGCAGCCAGCGGGCTGTATCGCTGCACGTCCTGGAGGAACTGCGACATGAAGAAGAACAGCCCGTACATGCCGGCGTAGACGAGGCCGCGTGCCGCGTTGGCCGAGTTCCGGGTAGCGCTCCCGAGCAGCCGCAGCGGAAGGACGGGCTCCTCGGCCCGAGCCTCGTTGCCGACGAAGAAGCCGAGCAGCGCCACACCTGCGGCCAACGGGACGACGGTGAGCGGCCTCGTCCAGCCGGCCGATCCCGCCTCCACCAACCCGAGGACGATCCCGCTCATACCCAACGTGGAGCTGAGCGCTCCGGCCAGGTCGAAGCGCCCCCGGCGGCGCGCGGTCTCCGCCAGCACCACGCGGCCCACCAGCCATACGGCCACGCCGATGGGGACGTTCACGAACATGACCCACCGCCACGACACCAGCTCGGTGAGCAGCCCGCCGGCCACCAGTCCCGTGGCGCCGCCGGCGGCCGACACCGTCGTGTACAGGGCGATGGCCCGCACCCGGGCGGCTCCTTCGGGGAAGACGGTGGTGAGCAGCGACAGGGCGGAGGGCGCCGCCAGCGCCGCTCCCGTTCCCTGCAGGGCGCGTGCCGCCAGCAGCGCCCAGCCGCTCACGGCCAGTCCGCCGGCCAGTGAGCTCAAAGAGAACAGTGCGATGCCGCTGAGAAACGCCCGGCGGCGGCCGACGAGGTCTCCGGTGCGGGCCCCGAGAAGAAGAAACCCGCCGAAGGTGAGGATGTAGGCGTTCAGCACCCACGACAGGGCGCCGGCCGACAGGCCCAGCCCGCGCTGCATGCTGGGCAGGGCGACGTTCACGATGGTGGT
>DATHCF010000046.1:0-2470 GCA_035319705.1 Acidimicrobiales bacterium
GTATTTCGGGGCACCGCCGCTCTCCGTATAGAAAACCAGCTCCTCGTCCTTGGGGTCGTAGGGCTCCTTGCAGCTGTGACAGATACGACGGACCAGGCGCTGGCTGACCACGGCCAGCACCGAGGAGGCGATGAGGAACGATTCGATTCCCATGTCCAAAAAGCGGTGCAGGGCAGCGGCGCAGTCGGTGGCGTGAAGAGAGGAGAGCACGAAGTGACCGGTGAGGGACGACTGGACGGCGATGCGCGCCGTGTCCACGTCCCGAATCTCGCCCACCAGGATGACGTCGGGGTCCTGGCGCAGGATGGACCGCAGCCCGGTGGCGAAGGTGATGCCCGCCTGCTCGTTGGTCTGGATCTGGTTGATCGTCGGAAAGACGTACTCCACCGGGTCCTCGATCGTCATGATGTTCCGGTGCGGCTCGTCGATCTCGCCCAGAGCGGCGTACAGAGTGGTGGTCTTGCCGCTGCCCGTCGGGCCGGCGGAGAGGACCATGCCGAAGGGCGCCTGAATGAACCTGTCGAAGATGTCGTGGGTGTCCTCGGGCATGCCCAACTCGCTCATGCGGAAGACCGAGCGGCTCTTGTCCAGAAGACGCATCACGCACGCCTCGCCCCAGATGGTGGCCACCGTCGACACACGGATGTCGATCGGCCGGTTGTCGATCTCAATGCTGATCTGCCCGTCCTGGGGCCGCCTGCGCTCGACGATGTTCATGCCGGCGAGGATCTTGATGCGGCTGGTCAGCGCCGACGCCAGGCTGCCAGGCAGCGGGTCGATCACGTCGTGCAGCGCGCCGTCGATCCGGAAGCGGACCCGAACATGCGACCCTTGGGGCTCGATGTGGATGTCCGATGCCCGGTCACGCAGTGCCTGGGTGAGGATCAGGTTCACCACCTGGACGACGGGGGCGTCGTCGGTCCAAGCGGTGGTGGTGACGACCTGCGATGGATGTCTCGAGCGCTCAGTAGTCTCGAAGGCCTCGACGTGCTTGCGGATCTCCCCGAGCGCCCGGTAGGCACTGTTGATCGCCCGCTGGATATCGACCGGCGGGGCGATGGCCAGCCGGACGGTTCGCCCGGTGGCGACCTGCAGCGCGCTCAGGAGCTCCGGACTTGGGTCGGAGACGGCGATCGTCACCTGGTCACCTTCGAGGCCGACCGGGATGGCGTGGTGCGACCTGGCCACGCTCTCCGGCAGCACAGCGATGGCTTCGGCGATGATCTCGTGCTGAGCCAGGTCGATGAGCGGGATCCTCAGCTGCTCGGAGAGCACCTGCGCCAGGTCCTGCTCGGTCACCGCCCCCAGCTGGACAAGTAATTTTCCGATTCGCTGCCCCGAGGAGGACTGTTCGAGGAGGGCGTCGGCCAGCTGGGCGTGGGTGATCAGCTGGGCCCCCACCAGCAGCTCCCCGAGCCGGGCGCGGTCGAAGCGCGGGTGAACGTCGGGTGCGCCGGCGTCGTGGGTAGGAGGGGCGATACTCGCCTCGGTCTCCTCCCACACTCTGCCGCGGTCGGACCTCAACAGGTCACGGCGTCTCGACTTCACGTACTCAGGACCCCCCCGCCGGGCCGCCCGACCGTGCGTCCCCAGATTTTAGAGACCACTGAGCGTGAAAGAAAGTCGGTCGCGGCCCCCGCCGAGCCGCCGAATCCCTGTTCCACCAGGGCTTATCCCTCCCAGCTGCTACCAAGATTTCATCGACCGACGCGCCGGACGTGACCGCGCCTGTCATCGAATTCGAGTAGGGATTTCGCCTGCACTTCTGTCGGCAACGCCCATTTACCCACAGGCTCACCAACGACCACCTACTGAATGCAAAATGGCCTCTCACCAGGGCTTTCAGTGACCCGGTGCGTTGCTGACTGCACCTCTGACAGCCACGCTCCGTGGTGCCGGCCAGGCTCAGGGCAAGGCGCAGGTCCCCTGCCATCCACCGGAGAAGTACGGCGGGCCGAAGAGGGTCCCGCTGCCGGCCAGGGACCCGCCGGCATAGTCCGGCACGAAGCCGGTCAGCTGCTGCGGCGGATCGGTGACGAGCCCCCCGGCGCCGTCCGCCAGCCCGTCGATCTGGCCGTCCACGTCGAAGAAGGCGCCCTTCATGTCCTGGGCCGCGCAAGTCCGCCGGGGCGCCTCGTGGGGGTCGAGGTTGGCCGAGGTGTTGGGCGGATAGACGTCCGACGGCGGCGGAGGGTCGGTGGCGTAGGCCGTCCCGTCGCCGTCGGGCCCCGAGTCGAAGACGGCAATGGCCGAGCCGTCATAGGGATAGCTCGTGATGGGCGTGATGCCCCACAACGGGGACGAAGGCGCCCAGCAGTACTCGCCGGAAACGTCGGAGCCGTTCTCGCTGTCGGTCGGATCGTTGGTGGTGGGCTTTCCGTTGGCGTCGGTGTTGCACAGGCGGCTCGCCAGAATGGCCTCGCCACCACCCAGCTGGTCCGAGGCGGTGGAGTTGCCGACCGACTCGGCC
>DATHCF010000047.1:0-7304 GCA_035319705.1 Acidimicrobiales bacterium
CGAGTTGATCGGTGCCCCGGCCACGTTGATGGCCCTGCGCGACGCCGGCTGGGAAGTGGTGAACCTCACCTGCAGCCTGGGCCGTCCCGAACAATGCGCGAGGAGGCGGGCCGAGGTCACAGAGGCGTGCCGGCGGGCCGGGTTCGGCTCCGAAGTGGTCGAACCACCGCTTCCCGATCCGCTCGACGATTCCAGCGCTCGGGCCGCCGAGCGCCAACTGACTGCCGGCGTCGCCGACGCCGTACGGCGCCTGCGGCCCCGGCTGGTCGTCGGACCCAGCCCGCACGACCGTCACCGCGGGCACGAAGTGGCGGGCCGCAGTGCGCTGGCGGCGTGCGCGGCACCCTGTGAAGGCGGGCCCGAGCGGTTGTGGCTGTGGGGACTGTGGGCGGACCTGCCGTTCCCCTCCCTGGCCGTCGCCTTCGGGGAGGAACGTCTCGAGGAGATCCTGGGCGCGCTGTCCGCCTACGGCGGGGAGCTCGAACGCAACGACTACCGGCGGCTCGTGCGCGGCCGAGCCGAGATGAACGCCTCTGTGGGACCCGAGCGCATCTTCGGCTTCGGCACCGAGGCACCCGGCGAGCGGTACGTGGAGCTGCTCACCGAGCTCGGTCGCCACCAGAACAGCTGGAGGCTCGGGCGGCCGAGATGGCTCGACCCGCGATCGCCGGTGGGGGAGCTCGGGCCGGTCGAGCTCGACGGATGGCTCGGGTCGGCCAGCATCACCGACACCTTCGGCCCGCCGGGATGAGCGGCACGGGGTCGGCGCCGCCGACGGGCCTGGTACCCTGAGTGTTGCCGCCGCCGCACGACCCGCGAAGCGTGCGACCGAGAACATTCGAGGGGCACATGTCGACAGCTGTCGGCGGCCAGGTCCGTGACAGCGCACTTCGCAGCTCGAAGCATGCTCTGCGCTTCGACGGCGTGACGCACCGCTACGGCAGGCATCTGGCCCTCGACGGGCTCTGTCTGGAGGTGAGCGGGGGCGAGACCGTGGCCCTTTTGGGTCCCAACGGCGCCGGGAAGTCGACGACGATGTCGCTTTTGCTCGGGCTCACCCGACCGCAAGCCGGGACCGTCGAGGTGCTCGGCACCGCTCCCCGGCTGGCGGTGGCGCAGGGACGCATCGGCGCCATGCTGCAGACGGGCACCGGCACGGGGCTCCCGTCCCATGTGCGGGTCGACGTGATGCTCCGCCTCGTCATGCGGCTGTACCGCAGCCCCGCTCCCTTCGACCTCACCGTGGAGCGGGCGGGGATCGGCCGCCTGTTGCGGCGCCAGACGCATCAACTGTCGGGCGGCGAAGCCCAGCGGGTGCGATTCGCCGCCGCCATCGCCGGTGATCCCGAGCTCGTGCTCCTCGACGAGCCCACCGCCGCCATGGACGTCGCCAGCCGACGCTCGTTCTGGCAGATGATCCACCAGCTCGGAAAGCAGGGCCGGACGGTGGTCTTCGCCACCCACCACCTCCAGGAAGCGGACCAGATCGCCACCCGGGTGGTGGTGATCAACCACGGCAAGGTGGTGGCCGACGGGGCCGGGGCCACGCTCAAGGCCGCGGTCACGGCACACCAGGTGCGCTTCTCCTGTCCGTCGGCACAGCACGACCGCCTCGACAGCCTCGAAGGGGTGACCGACGTCACCGTGGCCGGTGACTGCGTCGTGCTCGATTCGCTGGACACCGACGCCACACTGTGGGCCCTCATGCGGAACAAGGTCGACTTCAGCCACCTGGAGATCACGAGCGCCGGCCTGGAGGAGGCGTTCGCCTTTCTCACCGGGTCTGGCGAAGGCGCCGACAACGGGGGGGCGCCTTGAGGGCACTGGCCGCCTTCGGCCGGTTCGAGGCGGGACGCCTTCTGCGGAACTGGAAGTTCCTGGCCATCACCGTGGGGTTCCCGGTCGTCTTCTACATGCTCTTCCTCGGTGATCACCAGGCCGGGCGCATCACCGACGGGACCGTCCCCTGGCGCGTCTACCTCATGGTGGCCATGTGCACCTTCGGCTCTCTGGTCGCCGGATTGACCGCAGCCGGGGGGCGGCTGGCTGGCGAGCGCCTGGCCGGGTGGTCCCGCCAGCTGCGGGTCACGCCCTTGCCGGCGTGGTCGTACATCAGCGTCAAGGTGACGGCCACCATGCTCGTGATCCTGCCCGTGGTGGTGCTGGTCGAGGTGGTGGGAGCCAGCTTCGGTGGCGTGCACATGCCGGCGGCGTCGTGGGTGGAGCTTTCGGTCCTCATGTGGGTGGTGGCGCTCCCGTTCGCCGTCCTCGGGGTCCTGATCGGGCTTCTCGTCCACCCCGAGACCGCCTTCCCGGTGGTGACGGGACTCATGTTCCTGCTCGGTTATTTCGGCGGGCTGTTCGGGCCGGTGGACCGCATGCCCCGCGGCCTGCAGACCGCCGCGCACCTGCTGCCGACCTATCACGGCGCCAGCCTCGGCCTGGCGCTCCTCGACGGCCGGGGCTTCCCTGTGGAGTCCTGCCTGGTGCTCGCCGCCTACACCGTCGGCCTCGGCCTGGCGGTCCTGCAGGCCCACCGGGTCGACGAGCGACGCGGGGTGGCGTAACCCCACCATGCAGGTGCACCTGGTCGACGGCACCTACGAGCTGTTCCGCCAGCACTTCGGCCAACCGTCGCGACTCTCCTCGCAGGGCACGGAGATCGCCGCCACCCGCGGTGTGCTGTCGAGTGTCATCTCCATGTTCGAGGACGGGGCCACCCATCTCGGGGTGGCCACCGACCACGTCATCGAGTCCTTCCGTAACGACTTGTGGCCCGGTTACAAGACGAGCGCCGGAGTGCCCGCCGAGCTGCTCGCCCAGTTCCCGCTGCTCGAGGAGGCACTGAGCGCCCTGGGTGTGACGCTGTGGCCCATGACCGAGCTGGAGGCCGACGACGCACTCGCCTCGGCCGCCGCCGTGGCCGCCGACGACCTGCGCGTCGACCAGGTGCGCATCTGCACACCCGACAAGGACCTCGGCCAGTGCGTGCGCGGCGACCGCGTGGTGCAGGTCGACCGGCGGAACGGAACCGTCTTCGACGACAAGGCCATCTGGGAGAAGTTCGGCGTGGCGCCGACGTCGATCCCGGACTGGTTGGCGCTGGTCGGCGACAGTGCCGACGGCTTTCCCGGCCTGCCCGGATGGGGCAAGCGGTCGGCCAGCGCCGTGCTGGCCCATTACAAGACGATCGACGCAGTGCCCGACGCCCTGTCGGCCTGGGACCCCGAGGTGCGCCGTCAGGTCAGAAACGCCGCCGGGCTGGCGGCGCGCCTGGCCGAGGGACGCGACCTGGCCATGCTGTTCCGGCAGCTGGCCACGTTGCGCATCGAGCGGAGCCTGTTGGCGGACGTGGACCAGCTGCAGTGGGCGGGTCCCACCGGGGACTTCGCGAGGATCGCCGCTTTGGTGGACGACGAGCGGCTTCCCGCACGGGCGGAGGCCGCCGCAGCCGATCGGCGGTAGCCGGGCCCACGGCGCCGGGCGCCCGAACGACCCGCACATGTGGCGGTGAGCTGTCCCCGCTGACCTCGGACAGTGAGATTCTCCCGGGACCAAAGCCTCTTTCTGTTCTCGCCCGGCTCCACGCTGGCTCCGACGGGTCCGATACCCGGGGTGCCGAGACGTCCTGGCCGATGGCCATGCCAGCGGCGCCGGGCCGAAAGCGAGACGACAATGCCGAGAGACCTGCGGGCGCGCCATGCCAAACGGCGGGGCGCCCACGCGAAGCGCTTCACCCGGCGCGCCGCGTTTCTCGGCACCACCCGCCCCTGGCAGACAACGCCCCTCCTGGTGGTGTTGGTGTGCGGCCTGGCCGGGATCGTGGCCATCGTCGCCTCGGCGACGACGACGCTGCTGGACAACACCACCTTCACCGCCAACGACGTCTCGGGCAACTGGGTGAAGCCGACGGCGTCCTCGGGCACCAACGGCGCATGCCTCACCGCCGGCCCGACAGATGCCTCGTCGGTCATTCCGAACTGCTCACCCACCACCGACTCCAACGGTTCGGGTGCACTGCAGTTGACGACGAACGCCGGCAACCTGGTGGGTGCCACCTATTACGGGCAGTCGCTGCCGACCTCAGAAGGTCTCGACATGAGCTTCGACTCCTACCAGTTCGACGGAAGCGGAGCCGACGGGATCTCCTTCTCTCTGGCTGCGGTCAACCCCGCCGACCCGGTTCCTCCATCGGAGACCGGGGCGCTGGGTGGCGCACTGGGGTACTCGACCAACGGCACCACCGACGGCCTTCCCGACGGATACCTCGGTCTCGGCTTGGACGTCTACGGCAACTACGAGAACACCGACTACAGCGGATCCGGATGTTCCACTCCGTCGGGACTGCAAGCGGGAACCATCTACCCCGAGTCGGTGACCGCCCGCGGACCGGGGAACGGCACCGCCGGTTACTGCATCCTCGCCTCCACGGCGCAGACGTACCAGAAAACGAGCGGTGGCGGCTCCGACGGCGACACCATCACCAACCTGTCGAGCACTCAGGGAGCTGGTGGCAAGTACCTCGACAACCAGTCGGCGACCTCACGATCGAGTGTGGAGGTGCCGGTCGAGATCGTGCTCAACCCGTCGTCGAGCGCGGTGGACGGCCTGGTCTCCGGTCTCAGCGTTCCCGGCGGCGACTACATGATCGCCTTCGAGGCGGTCGGCTCCTCGACCTGGCAGGACATCGAGGGCGCGTTGCCCACCACCTCGAACAACACCGAATTGGCCACCTTCCCCTCCTCGTGGATCGACTCCTCCACCGGCATGCCGTGGCAACTGGCCCTCGGCTGGACGTCGTCGACGGGTGGCAGCAACGAGATCCACGACATCAACAACTTCGAGGCCTACACCCTGTTCGGCCAGGTGCCGACGGCCACCGTCACCAACACCGACAACCAGTCGGGGCAGTTCATCGCCGGCGGGAACACCACCTTCACCGTCACGCCCGGCCTCGAGGCCGGGGGGGGTTCCGAATCGCAAACCGTCACCATGACCGACACCTTCCCGAGCGGTATCACCCCGGGAACGGCCTCGGGTACCGGCTGGTCGTGTTCGACGTCGGGCTCGACGGTGACCTGTACCACCACACCGTCGCCGCCGGAGGCGGCCGGCACCAACCTCCCCGCCATCACCATTCCGGCCACCATCTCGGCCGCCGCCACCGGGTCGTTGACCTCCACGGCCACGGTCTCCTCCGACGACGACAGCCCCGACGCGGCGTCGGACACCGGCACCGTCTACACGCCGGGGGAGGCGACGCCCGCCGCGGTGACCTACCCCCATGTCCCCACGCTGTCGGTGAGCGGCATGCCGAGCAACGCCACGGGGACCATCTCGTTCACCACCGGCGCGACCACATGGTGCACGGCCACCCTGCCGGCGACCTCGTGCAGCCCGGCATCGCTCAACGCCGGCTCCTACTCGGTGACCGCCACCTATTCGGGCAACACCGACTACTCGAGCGACAGCATGGGCCCGGTGACCATGGTGTCGAACAAGGACGCGACGACCACCACGGTGTCCGAGGCTCCCGCATCGGTGAGGTACGGGAACGAGGCCGCCAGCATCTTCACGGTGAACCTGAGCACCGGCAACGGCGAGAGCGTCCCCAACGGAGAGACGGTGACGGTCTCCGCCGGATCGGCGAACTGCACGGTGACATTGAACTCCGACACCGGCACATGCACCATCGCCAACACGGCGCTTCCCGCCGGAGGGCCTTACGCGGTGAGTGCTAGCTATCCCGGGGACGCCGATCTCGCTTCGTCGACCGGTAATGCCACGGCCGGGCTTTCGGTCTCCAAGGACACCACCACCACCACCTTGAGCGCATCGCCCAGCTCGGCCACCTATGGCGACGAGTCGGCCACCAGCTTCACGGTGCACGTCACCACCGAAGACGGCGAGGCCATCCCGGCAAGCGGCGAGACGGTGGTGGTGACGGTGTCCTCCACGAACTGCACCGCCACCCTCACTCCGGCTGCAGGCGGCGGGTCGGGCTCCTGTTCGATCGCCAACAGCGCGCTGCCCGTCGGCTCCTACACCGCCAGTGCCACCTACGGCGGTGACGCCGATCTGGCTGCCTCCACCAGCCCCGGCACGGCCGCCTTCTCGGTGACCCAGGACTCGACCACCACCGCCCTGAGCGCCACACCGGGCTCCGAGGTCTACGGGAACGAGTCGGCCACCAGCTTCACCGTGCAGGTGACGACCGCAAACGGCGAGCCCGTCCCGGCAAGCGGCGAGACGGTGGTGGTGTCGGTGTCGAGCGCCGACTGCACCGCCACCCTCACCCCCGGCTCCGGTGGCGGCTCGGGCTCCTGCTCGATCGCCAACAGCGCGCTGCCCGTTGGCGCCTACACGGCGACGGCCACCTACGGCGGTGACGCCGATCTCGCTGCCTCGACCAACCCCGGCACCGCCGCCTTCGCGGCGACCCGGGCGTCGGCGGACTTCACCGTCAACGCCATGCCCGATCCGGTTCTCGTGGGCCAACCGGTCACCTACACCGCCTCGGGACTGCCGGCGGGAGCCACGGGTACGGTGACCTTCAGCGCCGAGGGCACCGTGATGTGCGTGGCGACCCTGCCGGCCACCAGCTGCACGAGCTCCGACGCCCCGGTGGGGACCGACACCGTCACGGCGTCGTACTCCGGTGACGCCAACTACGCAGCCATCGACGCCGCGCCGGTCGCCCTGAAGGTCGACGCCCAGCCGGTGGCCGGCGACATCGCCGGCTCCGGCTCCCCCGGCGACGTGGTCACGATCGCCTTGCCCACGCCCTCGGGCGCAGCGCCCTTCACCTACGCCGTGGTGGCGCAGGCCCCGTCGGACGAAGGCACGTGCGCGATCTCTGCCGGCGGCACGTTCACCTTCACGCCGGCCTCGGGCTTCTCCGGCCAGGCAACGTGCCGGTACACCGTCACCGACGTGAACGGCGACGTCTCGGCTCCTGCCACCGCAGTTGTCACCATCGCCGCGGCAGGCGATCCGGTGCCGTCCGCCCACACCGGCGAGCCGTGGGCCGGTTGGCCGTACTGGGCCGGCCTGATCCTGTTGGCCCTCGTCGCCGTGACGTTGCTGGGCCTGCGCTCCAAGGCGGAGAGCCGCCGGCTGCTATGAGGATGCGCCGGCGGCGCGACGGCGTCTCGTCGCCGAACCCGCCACGCGCCATCCGGCGGGCGGTCGGCGTGGCCCTTCTCGCCTTGGTCCTGGCGGGCATCGGCTACCCGCTCTGGTGGGGACATCACTCCGCCCTGACGGCGAAACAGCTGCTGCGCCGAACGGGTATCGACCTCTCC
>DATHCF010000048.1:0-4401 GCA_035319705.1 Acidimicrobiales bacterium
GCGCAACGCCGTGCCGGTGTCCCCCACCGCCCGCACCCTCGGCATCCGCGAAGCCGCCTGACCGGCGGCGGCGTCGGGCCGCTCAGGCCGTTCAGGCCGGCGCGCCCTCGTCCTGGCCGGCCCAGGGGCGGTTGCCGTAAAGGTCGAGGTGCATCACCGCTCCCACCGGCCGGCGGGCTTTGCGCCCGTAGTGGCCGATGGGCCAGCCGAGGGTCACCACACAGCACGGCTCGACGTTGAACGGGAGTCCCAGGATCCGCCTGGCCACCGTGGTCGACCACAGCGGCAGGGTGACGAGCGAGGCGCCGAGGCCGAGCGAGCGCGCCGCCAGCAGCAGGTTCTGCACGCTCGGGTAGATCGAGCCGTAGTGGCTCGAGGCGCCGACGGGCGGCAACGGCACGAAGGGGAGCACACGCGGACCGCCGCGCAGACAGCACACCACCAGCACCGGTACCTGCTCGAAGTGGTCCACCTGCCACTTGACCGACCGCAGGATCCTGGCCGTCTGCTCGTCGGTGCGAAGGCGGCGGCCGAGGCCGCCGTACAGTCTCCATGCGCGGCGGTACTGCCGGGCCAGCGCCGCTTTGACGGCGGGGTCGCGCACCACCACGAACTCCCAGTTCTGCCCGTTGGAACCGGTCGGCGCCTCCAGCGACAGCTCGATCAAGCGCCGGACGACAGCGTCGTCGACCGGGTCGGGCCGTACCCGGCGCACCGAGCGCTGGGTCTGCATGGCTTCGGCGAGGGGCATGCCCAGACGGGCTTCGATCTCGGCCGGGTCGGCGGTGGGTGCTGCGGAGTCGTCCATGTCCGCATCATGGCGCGACTGCGGCCGCGGCAACGAACCCGGACGATCAGCCGGCGGCGGCGAGTGCGGCGGGCAGGTCCGGCCTCAGGCAGCCGGGCCCTGCCGCAGCTTGAAGGTGGCACCGTAGGGGTCGCCCACGGCGGCGATCCTTCCGTAGGGGGTGTCGGTTGCGTCCTGGGACACCGAGCCCCCGAGCGAGCGCAGCTTCGACACCGTGGCCTCCACGTCGGCGGTTTCCCAGTACAGCGTCCAGTACGAGCCACCGCCAGGAAGGATGCTCCTGGCATCGAGGATCCCGCCCAGCTGCTCCCGACCGTCCGGACGGCGCAGGGTGCTGTAGCGGAAGTCGTCGCTGTCGGACACGGTGTCGGCCAGCAGGCCGAACACCGAGCGGTAGAAGTCCAGTGCGCGCGTGTAGTCGGTGGTGAACAGCTCGAACCAGCTCGGCGATCCGGGCTCGTCGAGAACGGTGAAGCCGGGGAAGGTCCCCGGCTGCCACACGCCGACACCGGCCCCCGTCGGATCCGTGAGCACCGCTTGTGTGCCGAGATCGGCGACCGGGCTCGGCGGAACGACGATCTGGGCGCCTTCGGCCTCGGCGGCTTTGACGACGCCGCCGATGTCGTCGGTGGACAGGTAGATCTTCCAGATGTTCTGCGCCGGCATGTCGCCCATGTCGCCCATGCCCCCGGCGACAGGTACGCCGTCTCGGTTGAACATGAAGTAGCCGCCGAACTCCGGGGTCGGCTCACCGGCCTCCCAGCCGAGCAGCTCGCCGTAGAAGCGGCGGGCTCCCTCGACGTCGGAGGTCCACAGGTCGGCCCAGCACGGCGCTCCGATGGGGGCAGTGGTCCGGGTGGTCATGATGCTCTCCTTGCTGGTCGGCCATTGCTCGAACGGCCCTTGATCGATCGGCTTCGCCTCTGTGGACGGGAAGCGATCGGCGAAATCATCGCCGCTCAGATGAAGCTGCGCACGGGGGCCCGTCTACCAGACGATGCACCACCATCAGTGTCGTTGGTGCCGGGTCGCCATCGTGGAGCACACGGGCACGGTCGTGGCCGACGTGGAGCTGTCGGGCCCGCGACCCCCCGACCTTGCTGCGGTCGACCTGGTGGCCCATCTCGCGCTGTTCGCCCGCCGCCGTGGCGCGGTGGGGAAGCTGCGCGACGTCTCTGTGCCCATGGCCGAGCTACTGGAGCTGGCCGCCTTACCCGTGGATGCGCAGGGAGAACTACCCGTCGAGCTCGAGCGGGAGGCCGAAGGCCGGAAAGAGCCGCTCGGGGTCGAGGAACTCGAGGAAGAAGCTCATCTGGGCGATCTTGCCCCCTGACACCTCGAGCACCTGGATGGCCCATGGCCTGTACCCACCGTCGGGGTCCGGCCGGTACTGGCCGAAGGCCGGCGAGCCGTTGGCCCGGGTGGGAAGCAGCCGCGAACCGCGACAGCCGCTCGGACCGGGCTGCACCATCCACGCGCCGATGTCCTCGGCCCCTTGAAGCCACAGCTCGAACGGGGGCATCGACTGGATGGCGTCCTCGTGCAGCAGTGCCACCAGGGCCTCGATGTCGTAGCGCTCGAAGGCGTCCACGTACCGCTCGAGCAGGGCGGCGTCGGCGTCCTCGAGCGGGTCGGGCTTGGGGGCGGGCGGCAGCGAGTGCAAGGTGGCGCGCGCCCGCTGCAGGGCACTGTTCACCGACGCCACCGAGGTCTCGAGCAGCTCGGCCGCCTCGGCGGCCGGCCAGCGCAGCACCTCGCACAGGATGAGCACGGCGCGCTGGCGCGACGGCAGGTGCTGGAGCGCGGTGACGAAAGCCAGACGGATCGACTCGCGGTACTCGGCGATCTCCGCCGGGTCGTTGCTCTCCGGCCCGGCCTGGCGGTCCGATATCGGGGTGACCCACCTCGCCTCGGGCAGCAGCGGCCCGAGCAGGCTGTCGTCGGGCGGCGACGACGGCCCCATCTCCATGGGCCGGGCCCGGCGCTGCACCTGGCGGGACATGTCGATGCACACGTTGGTGGCGATGCGGTACAGCCACGAGCGCACACTTGAGCGGCCCTCGAAGCTGCCGGCGTGCTTCCAGGCGCGCACCATGGTCTCCTGCACGGCGTCCTCGGCCTCGAATCCCGAGCCGAGCATCCGGTAGCAGTAGCCGCTGAGCTCGCGCCGGTACGGCTCGACGTCGAGGGCGATCTCAGAGGCGGAGACGGACATGGCAGCCGATGGTAACCGCCCACGCCCGGCCACCACGGGGGCCTCGTGCCACACCAGTTGGACGAGTAGGACGCAACGGGCCGGAAGAACTCATCGCTCTCCGGCCGTTGCGTCATTTCGCCCCGTACAAACCGAAGGCGGCACCCTGGGGATCGACCAGCACGGCGAAACGCCCGCTGCCGGGCACGTCGGCCGGTCCTGCCACCACCGTGGCACCGAGCGCCTTGGCCCGTTCGGCATCGGCGTCGACGTCGCTCGTGCCGAAGTACACGAGCCAGTGGTCGGGGACGTCCGCCGGCACGGCCGCGGGCCGGGGCATGACCCCGAGCACGGTGCGCCCGTTCACCTGCGCCTCGGCGTACTCGGGGGCGCCGCCCCACTCCCAGCCGAACACCGACGAGTAGAAGGCCTTCGACTTCTCGAGGTCCGAGGTGTTGAGCTCGTTCCAGATGAGCGTGCCCGGCTCGTTGACCAGCTGCGCCCCCTTGTGGTCCTCGGGCTGCCAGGCGGCGACCACCGCCCCGGTGGTGTCGGCGAAGATGGCCATCTTGCCGGCGGTCATCACTGCCATGGGACCGAAGACCACGGTCCCGCCCGCCTGCTCGACCCTCTTGGCGATGTCGTCGACGTCGTCGACGTTGACGTAGGTGGTCCACCGTGGCGGGCCCGGATCGGTGGCGGTGCTGATGGCCGACGCCAGCTTTCCGTCCTTCGACATCATGGTGTAGTGCCCGGAGTCCTCGCCGAGATCCTGCGCCTCCCAGCCGAAGAGCTCGCCGTAGAAGCGCACCGCCGCCTCACGGTCCGGCGCGCCGATGTCCACCCACGACGGCACGCCGTGGTCATAGCTCGTCATCTCGGGCATGGACGGCTCCTCCTCCTTCGTTCCCCGCGCACTGTTGCCCGTGCGGTGCACGTATGCAAGGGCCTCGTCGCCGACGCCGAGACGACGGCGACGTCCGAGGTCGCCCGGCGCCCGCCTCGACCGCGGGCGCTCAGCCGTGGACGCCGGCAGGGGTGGGGGGGACCGGCTCCCCGGCCTCGTCGAAGGCCCGCACCACATACGGCCACGCCGTCTGCTCCACCGACACCGGGGGATCGTCAGCCAGGAACTGGTGGTACTCGGCGGCGGCCTGTACAGGCTGGCCTTCCACCAACAGCATCGACCCGACGTAGAGATGCGGCGCGTAGGCGGAGGGGTCGGCCCGCTCGGCCTTCATCTCCTCGGCCTGGCCGATGGACAGCAGCGACGGCTTCTTCGACACCACGCCGGCTTCGAATTCCAGCCACCCCGTCTCGGCCAGCGCCTGCTCGTCGGTCGGGTCCTCGGACAGGACCTGGCGGTAGAGGACGAGCGCCTGGGCCGCCTTGCCTTCGC
>DATHCF010000049.1:0-2162 GCA_035319705.1 Acidimicrobiales bacterium
ATCGACGGTACACTTGGAGGAGATCCCGACGCCGCCGGCAGCCCCAGTGCGCTGGACGGCAAAGGAGGCCATCATGGCTGAGAGCGTCACCGTCCCCCTCGTCCGGGCGCGCAAGCGCAGCCGCGGCAGCGAGCCGCTGGTAATGGTCACCGCCTACGACACCCCCGGCGCGCGTATCGCCGACGCCGGGGGCGTGGACATGATCCTCGTGGGCGATTCCGTGGCCAACAACGTCCTCGGTCATCCCGACACCCTGCAGGTCGACACGGCGGTGATGGCCCATCACGTGGCGGCGGTGGCCCGGGCCCGCACCCGGGCGCTCGTGGTCGGAGACCTGCCCTGGATGAGCTACCACCTCTCGGTGGAGGACACCCTGCGGAACGCGGCCAGCTTGATCCGAGCAGGCGCCCAGGCGGTGAAGCTCGAGGGTGGGCACCTGCGCGTACCGATGATCGAGGCGCTGGTGGCCGCCGAGGTCCCGGTGATGGGTCATCTGGGCCTGACCCCGCAGTCGGTCCACGCCATGGGCGGCTACAAGGTGCAGGCCAAGGAGGAGCCGGCGGCCACCGCCCTGTTGCACGACGCCAAGGCGCTCGAGGCGGCGGGCGTGTTCGCCCTCGTCCTCGAAGGCATCCCCGACGTGGTGGCGACCAGGGTCACCGCCGAGGTGGACGTGCCGACCATCGGCATCGGGGCCGGTCCCGGCTGCGACGGGCAGGTGCTCGTCTTCCACGATCTGCTCGGGTTCGGCGAGGGCAGCTACCCGAAATTCGTGCGCCGGTATGCCGATCTCGGCACGGCGGCCACCGAGGCCATTGCCGCCTGGGCGCGCGACGTCCGTACCGGCGACTTTCCGGGAGAGGCCGAGACCTACCACCTGCCCGGGCGATCCTGAGCGGGCACTAGTATCGCCCGGTCGCGCCGGGGAGGATCCGGCGCGGGCAACACACACACCCTGCCCCGATCGTCGGGGCCCCGGCTGCGTAGCGTGCCGGGTCCGGAGGGAGGTGAGCCGCCGGTGCGGCCCTACGAAGCGATGATCATCTTCGACCCGGACGCGGAGGAGAGTGCCGTCACGGCGGTGCTCGACCGGGGCGTCGAGGTGGTGAAGGCCAACGGCGGCAACCCCGGCGCGGTGAACCGCTGGGGCAAGCGAGCCCTGGCCTACGAGATCCGCAAGAAGCGTGAGGGTTACTACGTCGTGGTGGAATACACGGCGGATCCCAGGGCGACGGCAGAGCTCGAACGCATGCTTACGTTGGCCGACGAGGTCATACGCCACAAGATCATCAGGTTGCCCGACAAGGTCGCCAGGCGGGCTGGCGCCGGCTCGACGCCGGTGGCCGAGGCAAGCTGAGGACGAAGGGAGGAACAGCGACATGTCCAACGGCAACAGCGTCACTTTGGTGGGCAACATCACCCGCGATCCGGAGCTGCGCTTCACACCCACCGGTCAGGCCACCGCCACCTTCGGGCTGGCGGTGAACCGGCGCTGGCAGAACCGCCAGACCCAGGAGTGGGAAGAGGCCACCTCGTTCTTCGACGTGGTCTGCTGGCGCGAGATGGCGGAGAACGCCTCGGAGAGCCTGGCCCGTGGGTCGCGCGTGATCGTGACCGGGCGGCTCGAGCAGCGGTCGTGGGAGACGGCCGAAGGCGAGCGCCGGTCGAAGATCGAGGTCGTGGCGGACGAGATCGGCCCCAGTCTGCGCTGGGCGACCGCCCAGGTCACCAAGAACGACCGCCGGGGGCCCTCTGAGAGCGCGCCGCGGCAGACCGCTGCCGCTCCTGCTGCCGCCGGCGGCGGGTACGGCTACGACGAGGAGCCGTTCTGATGGCGCGTGGTCCGGAGCGCAGCAACCGCCGCGGGCCGAAGGACGCCGTCCGGCGCGTCAAGAAGAAGCCCTGCGCGTTGTGCCGGGACAAGATGACCTGGGTGGACTACAAGGACGTCCCCCTCCTGCGAAAGTACATGAGCGACCGCGGCAAGATCCGGGCACGCCGGGTGACCGGCAATTGCGCCCAACATCAGCGGGCGGTGGCGCTGGCCATCCGCACCGCCCGCGAAGTGGCCCTGGTCCCCTACACCCAGCGGACGGTGACCGAGCGCGGCGGCGGCCGTGGCCGGCGCGGCGAACGTGGGGAGCGCGGCGAGCGCGGCGAGC
>DATHCF010000050.1:0-3371 GCA_035319705.1 Acidimicrobiales bacterium
GTTGTTGAGGAGCTTGCCGCCCCGCATGGTGTCGCGGAAGTGGACCCGCCAGTTGTCCTGCGGCCACACGTTGCCCATGGCCGCCGCCGCCCCGCCCTCGGCCATGACGGTGTGCGCCTTGCCCAGAAGCGACTTGCACACCAGCGCCGTGCGCAGGCCGCGCTCTTGGGACTCGATGGCGGCCCGCAGCCCGGCGCCGCCGGCGCCGATGACCACCACGTCGTAGTCGTGGGTCTCGTACTCGGCCACGTCGATCCTCCCCCGCTCAGAACAGCTTGGGGTCGTGGATGACGCCGCTCGCCACCAGCCGCACGTACAGGTCGGCGAAGGTCACCCAGAACAGGCTGAGCCAGGCGAATTCCATGTGCCGGTGGTTGAGGGGGGTGAGGATCCTCCACAGCCGGTAGCGGACGGGATGGGCCGAGAAGCGGTCGAGGTTGCCCCCGCAGAAGTGCCGGCAGAAGTGGCACGAGCTGGTGTACAGCCACAACAGCGCGGCGTTCACCACCAGGACCAGGGTGCCCACGGAAACCCCGATACCGCCGTCGCCCGGCAGGCGGAAGGCCATCACTGCGTCGATGGTGAGGATGACGTTGAAGGGAAGGGCGAGGAACCAGAAGTAGCGGTGGAGGTTCTGCAGCACGAGCGGGAAGCGGGTCTCGCCCCTGTAGGCGGCGTGCCCGTCGGCCACGGCACAGGCCGGCGGGGCCTGCCAGAAGCCGCGGTAGTAGGCCTTGCGGTAGTAGTAGCAGGTGAGGCGGAAGCCTCCGGGGAGGGTGGCGGCGAACAGTGCCGGGGTGATGGTCCACCAGTGCAGGACGAGAAAGGTGCCGTGCGCCCCCGGTACGCAACTGCCCACGATGCACGGCGAGTAGAAGGGCGAGATGAGGTCGCGGTGCATGTTGATGCCGACGTAGTAGTAGGCGTTCTGGAAGACGGCCCACACCAGATAGGTGACGATCACGGTGAGGAAGGCGACGGTGGCCGACGGGAAGCGCCACCAGGGGTCGCGTCGCAGCGTTCTCACGTCGGGCCCGCCGCGCACCCCCTCGATGGAGACCGGCTGGGGCTTCACGTCCTCGAGGGTGCTGCTCACGCCCGTCGTCTCCTTCCCTGCTCGTGGCGCGGCGTGGCCCACCCCTCCAGCTGCACCGGCCCGCCTCCGCGCCCGGGTTCCCCGGTCCGGGCGCATCGTCAGCAGGGCGCCGACCGCCACATCTTTCCACCACCCCCGGGCCGGGGGCGAACGCTCGAGGGGCCGGGCATAGGCTCGCCGTCCATGAGCACCTTCTTCCCCCCCGAACCCCCCGCCGGGCTGGCCACCACCGTGGGCGAGCTGCGGGCGGGCGGCTGGGAGCCGGTCCCGGTCCACGAGGAGATCCGCCGCAACGCCGTGGCCCGTATCGCCGAGGGCGTGCCGCTGGTGGACGGGGTGCTGGGCTTCGACGACACCGTGCTGCCGCAGCTCGAGAACGCCCTTCTGGCCGGGCACGACATCATCCTCCTGGGCGAGCGCGGTCAGGCCAAGACGCGCATCGTCCGATCGCTGGTGGCGCTGCTCGACGAGTGGCTGCCGGTTCTGTCCGGCTCGGAGATCCGCGACGACCCCTTCGCCCCGGTGTCGCGCTACGGGCGGGACCGGCTGGCCGAGGAGGGCGACGCCACCCCCGTCTCCTGGGTGCACCGCAGCACCCGCTTCGCCGAGAAGCTGGCCACCCCCGACACCTCCATCGCCGATCTCATCGGGGAGGTGGACCCCATCAAGGTGGCCGAGGGGCGGTACCTGTCCGACGAGCTCACCCTGCACTACGGGCTCGTGCCCCGGGCCAACCGCGGCATCTTCGCCGTCAACGAGCTGCCCGACCTGGCCGAGCGCATCCAGGTGGGGCTGCTGAACGTGCTCGAGGAGCGCGACGTGCAGATCCGCGGCTTCGTCGTCCGCCTTCCGCTCGACCTGCTGCTGCTGTCCACGGCCAATCCCGAGGACTACACCAACCGCGGCCGCATCATCACGCCATTGAAGGACCGATTCGGCGCCCAGATCCGTACCCACTACCCGCCCGACACCGACACCGAGCTGGCCATCGTGCACCAGGAGGCCAAACCCCCGGCCTCGCTGCGCAGCGGACCGCGACTGGAGATGCCCGACTTCATGGCCGAGGTGGTGGCCGAGGCGTCGCAGCTGGCCCGCCAATCACCGCACGTCAACCAGCACTCGGGGGTGTCGGTGCGTCTGTCGATCTCCAACTACGAGACCCTGGCGGCCAACGCCGTGCGCCGTGCCCTGCGCCTGCACGAGCCCGAGGCCGTCCCCCGGGTGAGCGACCTTTCGGCCATCGTCACCTCCACCCAGGGCAAGGTCGAGATCGAGGCGCTCGAGGAGGGACGTGAGGAGCGCATCCTGCAGGGCCTGGTGTCCGCCGCCGTGCTGGCGGTGTTCCGCCGCCGCGTCCCCACCGAACAGCTCGGCGTGGTGGTGGCCTCCTTCGACGAGGCCCGGGTGGTGCACGCCGGCGACGACCTTCCCGCCACCGCCTACGCCGAGCTCCTGTCCGAGCTGCCCGCCCTGGAGGGCCCGGTGCTCGCCCTGGCCCACGACAGCGAATCGCCGGCCGTGCTGGCCTCGGCGGCGGAGTTCGTCCTCGAGGGCCTGCACCTGACCAAGCGCCTCAACAAGGAGGCAGCCGGTGGACGGGCCACCTACCGGGGACGGGGATGACGCAGCGCTGGGCCTACCGTCGCTGGGACGGGAGCCAGCGCGCCACGGTCGACGAGATCGAGGACCTCTTCTCCGACCTGGCCGACGACCTGCTGTACCACGGTGACCCCGACGCCGCGCTCCGGCGCCTGCTCAACTCCGGCTTCCGGCGCCCCGACGGCGAGCGCGTGGCCGGGCTGCGCGAGCTCATGGAGCGGCTGCGCCGGCGTCGTCAGGAGGAGCTCGAGAGCGGGGACCTGGGCGGTGCCTTCCACGAGATCGCCCGGGAGCTCGACGAGGTGGTGGCCGAGGAGCGCCGGGGGCTGCGGGCGCTGGCCCAGGAGGCGGCGGCGTCGGGCGACGAGCGGCGCCGCCAGGTCACCGAGGAGGTGGTGGCCGAGCGCTCCATGCAGCTCGAGCTGCTCCCCGACGACCTGGCCTCCAAGGTGCGCGGACTGCAGGCCTACGAGTTCACCTCCTCCGAGGCCCGCCAGCACTTCGAGGAGCTGCTCGAGCGGCTGCGCCAGGAGGTGGCCCGCAGCTGGTTCGACCAGATGGCCGAGTCCATGGCCAACCCCGACCCGGCCCAGCTGGAGCGGATGCGGCAGATGCTCGACGCCTTGAACCGCATGATCGAACAGCGCGACCGGGGCGAAGAGCTCGACCCGAGCTT
>DATHCF010000051.1:0-4025 GCA_035319705.1 Acidimicrobiales bacterium
CTGGGGCGAGGCGATCCCGGCGCCCGCGTCCGACGCCCGCCCCGCCCGCTCGGCGTCGAGCAGGGTGACGTCGATCCCGGCCACCGACAGCTCGTAGGCGACGCAGGCGCCGACCAGGCCCGAGCCGATCACGACCACGTCGCTCGTCGACGAGCTGCTCAGCGCGCCCACCGTCCCCCGTGCCCGGCCGTTCTCAGCGGCGCACAGAGGCTAACCGATGTGCCGCTCGGCTCAGCGCTGCGACGACCAGGTGATCCTGCGCACCATCACGACAGCCGATGGCGCCACCGCCAACCGACGGTTCTCCGCCCTGGAGGTCTGGTCACTGGTGCCGCCGCACGTGCCATCATTCAGGCCACGGGTGGAGAGCGACCGGCCCTCCACCAGGCTCGACAGCTGCAGGCAGGTCATCTCTTCGTCTCGACCCTCGGTGGTCCTCCAAATCGAAAGGCTCCGTTCGCCGTGCGTGCCCTCGCCACCGTCTGCTTCCGCCACCGCCGCCTCGTCCTGGTGTCGTGGCTGATCGCCCTGGTGGGGGTGACCCTGCTGTCGAAGGCAGTGGGGACGAACTACACGAATTCCTTCTCGCTGCCCAACACCGAGTCGACACGGGCACTCTCGCTTCTGGAGAGCGTGTCGCCCCGCAGCGCCGGTGACATCGAGCGAATCGTCTTCCGGACCTCCGACGGGATGAAGGTCGGCGATCCCGCCGTGGAGGCCAGGATCACCTCGATGCTGCACCGGGTGGCGGCCCTCGGCAACGTGACGTCGGTGCAGTCGCCCTACGTGGGCCCCGGCCAGATCAGCCGCACCGGCACCATCGCCTTCGCCAACGTGCAGTACGACATCCAGCCGCAGAACATCACCACCGTGCAGGCGCAGCGGCTGGTGTCCACCGCCAGGTCGGCCGACAGCAAAGGGCTGGAGGTGGCGGTTTCGGGCCAAGCCGCCGAGGCGGCCAATCCCCGGTCCATCGGGGGCACCGGCCCCGGCGTCGTTCTGGCCCTCATCGTGCTCCTCATCGTCTTCGGCTCCGTCTTCGCCGGAGCACTTCCCATCCTCTCGGCCCTGGTTTCGCTCGGGACCGCCATCGGCATGATCGGGATCCTGAGCAACGTCATGAAAATGCCCGAGTTCTCCTCGCAGCTCGTCCTGCTGATCGGACTGGGTGTCGGCGTCGACTACGCGCTGTTCATCGTGACCCGTCACCGGCAGGGACTCCTGGCGGGCTGGGACATCGAGTCCTCGGTGGTCAACGCCGTGAACACCTCCGGACGCGCCGTGCTGTTCGCCGGGATCATCGTGTGCATCGCCCTGCTCGGCATGTTCGCTCTGGGCGTGAGCTTCCTGTACGGCATGGCAGTGGCCGCCGCCATCGGGGTGGCTTTCACCATGACGGCCGCCTTGACGCTGTTGCCCGCCATGCTCGGCTTCATCGGGCCCAAGGCGATGAGCAGACGCCAGACGCGCAGCCTCGCCACCCGCGGGCCGCGGGTCGTGGGAACCGGGACCAAGGGCTTCTGGCCGCGTTGGTCGGACTTCGAGTCCCGCCGCCCGTATGTCGGTGCGCTGGGGGCGCTGGCCGTCATCGTCGTGGTGGCGCTCCCGTTCTTCTCGATGCGCCTGGGGCAGTCGGACCAGGGAAACGACCCGCCGTCGACCACAACCCGCCAGGCCTACGACATGCTGTCCGACGGGTTCGGTCCCGGCTTCAACGGTCCGCTCGAGGTGGTGGCCGTCGACCGGAGCGGTCTCCAGCCCGCCGCCATCGCCACGTTGTCGCGCGCGCTCTCCGCCCAGAGCGACGTGGCCCACGTCAGCCCTCCGTTCACCCCGCCGGCCAAGGGCGGCGTGACCGTCACGCTGCTCGAGGTGTATCCCGATTCCTCCCCGCAGGCGGCAGCCACCACCACCCTGGTGCAAGACCTCCGGGCCCGGGCCATTCCCACTGCGGTCCGGGGAACCGGGCTGAGCGTGCTCGTCGGCGGAACGACCGCCATCCTCATCGACTTCACCCATGTGTTGTCGCAGAAACTGCCGCTCTTCATCGGGTTGGTGGTGGGGCTCTCGTTCATCCTTCTGGCCGTCGTCTTCCGTAGCCTGGTGATCCCGCTCACGGCCGCCGCCATGAACCTGTTCTCCATCGGCGCCGCCTTCGGCGTCCTGGTGGCGGTGTTCCAGCACGGGACCCTGGGATCGCTGTTCGGAGTGAGCAGGCCGGGGCCGGTGGAATCGTTCCTCCCCGTCATGCTCTTCTCCATCCTCTTCGGGCTGTCGATGGACTACGAGGTCTTCCTCGTCAGCCGGATCCACGAGGAATGGATGAAGACCGGCGACAACCGGACGGCGGTTCGAAACGGGCTGGCGTCCACGGGCAAGACCATCACCGCCGCGGCGCTGATCATGATCCTGGTGTTCGGGTCGTTCATCTTCGGCGGACAGCTCGTCATCAAGGAGTTCGGCCTCGGGCTGGCTGCCGGGATCTTCATGGACGCGGTGCTGATCCGCATGGCCATCGTCCCGGCCGTCATGTTCCTCCTCGGACGCGCCAACTGGCGGTTCCCCGGCTGGCTCGACCGTGCCATGCCGCGCCTGGCCCTCGACCCGGCCCAGGTCGTCGTCGGTCTCGGCCCAGCGCCGCCCCTGACGACGAGGGCGGCGGCTGTGGGGGGCAACGAAGCAGAGCGTGCCGGGGAGCCGACGGCGGTATAGGCGGCAGTCCCTGGTCGGCCCCTGCGGACACCGGCCCGACCGCCAACGAGCAGACTGGGGCCGTGCCACTTCATGCTCACCGAGCCGACGACGCGCCCATCGCCGTGCGTCCCCAATTCGCCCAGGCGGCGGAGACCCATTCCGTGCCCCGCAACCGCCTCCCCGCCGCCGGCATGCCGCCCGAGGTCGCGTACCAGGTGATCCACGACGAGCTGCTGCTCGACGGAAGCTCGCGTCTCAACCTGGCCACCTTCGTGAGCACCTGGATGGAACCCTCGGCCGCCCGGCTCCTGGCCGAATGCGCGGACAAGAACATGATCGACAAGGACGAGTACCCGCAGACCGCCGAGATCGAGCGCCGCTGCGTGGGCATGCTGGCGGAGCTGTGGCACGCCCCCGGTCACGGACGCGCCACCGGCTGCTCGACCACCGGCTCGAGCGAGGCCGCCATGCTGGCGGGGCTGGCGCTCAAGTGGCGGTGGCGGGCCCGCCGCCCGGCCGGCCAGGGGCCCGAACGGCCCAACCTGGTGATGGGGGCCAACGTCCAGGTGTGCTGGGAGAAGTTCTGCCGCTACTTCGACGTCGAGCCGAGGCTGGTCCCGGTCGGCCCCGAGGCCACCCATCTCACGGCCGCCGGAGCGACAGGCGCCTGCGACGAGAACACCATCGGCGTGGTGGCCGTGCTCGGCTCGACCTATGACGGCGCCTACGAGCCGGTGGCCGGAATCTGCAGCGCGCTGGACGAGCTGTCCGCCTCGGGCGGGCCCGACGTGCCGGTGCACGTGGACGGTGCCTCGGGCGGATTCGTGGCGCCGTTCATCGATCCGGATCTCGAGTGGGACTTCCGGCTGCCGCGGGTGGCTTCGATCAACGCATCGGGACACAAGTACGGCCTCGTCTACCCCGGGGTCGGATGGGTCGTGTGGCGCGAACCCGATGCCCTCCCCCAAGAGCTCGTGTTCGACGTCTCGTACCTCGGCGGGCACATGCCGACGTTCGCCCTCAACTTCTCCCGCTCCGGCGCCCAGGTGGTCGGCCAGTACTTCAACTTTCTGCGGCTGGGACACGAGGGCTATCGCCAGGTTCACCAGGCGTCGCGCGACACCGCACAGTGGCTGGCCGCGCATCTCGAGAGCCACGGCCCTTTCGCACTGGTCTCCCGGGCCGAGGGCATCCCGGTATTCGCCTTCGAGGTGGACAGAGGCGAACGGTGGACGGCCTACGACCTCTCCGACGCCCTTCGCTCGAGCGGCTGGCTCGTTCCCGCCTATACGCTGCCGCCCGCCCTCGACCATCGCAGCGTGCTGCGGGTG
>DATHCF010000052.1:0-5148 GCA_035319705.1 Acidimicrobiales bacterium
GAGATCGCCGTGACCGAGCACCTGTTCCGCTTCGTGCAGGCGGACCGGATCCTCGGGGGGTTCTGGTCCGACGAACCCGATTCCCGCCTCGCCCGGTCGATGGCGCAGTACTGGAACGCGCACGCGCACGCCGATCTCGACCGCTACGTCGAGTGCGCCCTGGCGGCCAAGGCGGCCGGACTGCCGGTGGTGGTGGGGCTGGAGGTGGACTACTACCCCGGCCGGATGGACGAGGTGGCCCGGCTGCTTGCCGGTTACCCCTTCGACGTCCTTCTGGGTTCGGTGCACTGGCTGGGGACGTGGCGATTCGACGACCTGGGCGACGAGGTGTCGATGGAGAAGTGGACGGGGGCGTCGGTGGAGGCGGTGTGGGAGCGCTACACCGAGGCCATCGAGGAGCTGGCCGCTACCGGAACCTGCGACGTGCTGGCCCATCCCGATCTGGTCAAGGTCACCGGCAGGCGACCACCTGCGCCCGAGGAGCTGTGGGACCGCATGGCCGAGGCGGCGGCCACCAGTGGCATGGCGGCAGAGGTGTCCTCGGCGGGCTGGCGAAAGCCGGTGGGCACCGTCTATCCCGATCCCGGGCTGCTCGAGCGCTTCGCCCGCCGCGGCGTGGCCCTGACCACCGCCTCGGACGCCCATCACCTGTCCCATGTGGCCGACCGGGTGGACGAGCTCTTCACCATCCTGCGGCAGGCCGGTGTCGACAGCCTGCAGGCGTACCACGGGCGCGTCCCGCGTCGCGTGGCGCTCGAGCCGTCGGTGGCCGGGCGATGACGAGGGCGACGACCCGGGCGAGAGCGGCGGCGCCATGAGGACACCGGCGGCGCTGGCAGCCGCCTACACCTTTCTGGACCCGGCGGAGCTCGATCACCTGCAGCGGCTCATGGTGTCGTGGGGCGTCCTGGCCGACCTGTCGTTCTCCGATCTCTTGCTGCTGGCCCCGGCCCGGCGGGAGGGACCCGACAAGCTCGTCGTCATGGGCCAGACGCGGCCCACCACGGGGGCGACGCTGCTGCGCCTGGATCTGGTGGGGACCCTCGAGGACAGCGGCGAATGGCCGTGGGCCGTCCAGTCGTTGCAGAGCGGCCACATCGTGACCGGGGTGGCGGCCGTCCCCACCCCCGCGTCCAGCGGCCACGCCGGCGCCGAGCTCGCTGCCGTACCCGACACCGGCGAGGTGCCGGCGGTCCCGGAGACCGCCCGCATCGAATGCGTGCCGGTGCGCTTCGCCGACGAGCCCATCGCCGTGATGGTCCGGGTTGGCGCGCTCGAAGGCCGCCGGCGCACTGGCCGTCTCGAGCGCGTGTACCGCGACCTGTACCAGCGGCTGGTGGCCATGATGGTGACCGGCGACTACCCCTTCGCCGGCGAGGAGTTCTCCACCGAGGACGCGCCGCGGGTGGGTGACGGATTGTTGGTCGCCGACGCCGAGGGCCGTTTCGAATACGCGTCGCCCAACGCCATGAGCGCCTTGCACCGCATGGGCGTGTCGGACGCAGTGGAGGGCTCGACGCTGGTGGAGCTGGGCGTGGATTCCGACGCGGTGGAGCGCGCCGTGGAGACCGGGGCGCCGGTCATCGAAGAGGTGGAGCGCCGTCCTGACGTCATCGTCGTGCTGCACTGCACGCCACTGTTGGCCGAGCAGGCCGTCACCGGGGTGATGGTGCTCATGCGTGACGTGACCGATCTGCGCCGCCTCGACCGGCTGCTTCTGTCCAAGGACGCGGCGATCCGCGAGGTCCATCACCGGGTGAAGAACAACTTGCAGACGATCTCGTCGCTTTTGCGGCTCCAGGCCCGGCGGCTGGAGCCCGGCAAGGGGCGCGAGGCGCTGCGCGAAGCCGAACGCCGGGTGCGCTCGATCGCCCTCGTCCACGAGATCCTGTCGCGCGAGCCGGGCGACGAGGTGCCCTTCGACGAGATCGTGGGGTCGCTCGTGCGTATGACCGAGGACTCGGTGGTCTCGAGCCGCCCGGTCGAGATCCGCGTGTCGGGGGATCTCGGCGAGGTCCCGGCCGACGTGGCCACTCCGCTGGCGGTGGCGCTGGCCGAGCTCCTGCAGAACGCCGTCGAGCACGCCTTCGGCGACGGCCCGGCGGCGGCCGTCACCGAGGAGCACCCGGCCGGGAGCGCCGGCGTCGAGCGCGACGGGCACGTCTCGGTGCAGCTGGCCAACGACGGCTACGGGCTCACCATCGAGGTGCGCGACGACGGCCGGGGACTCCCGGCCGGCTTCGACATCGAGGCCACCAACAGCCTCGGGCTGTCCATCGTGCGCGACCTCATAAGAAGCCAGCTCGGGGGGATGATCACCATGCGTTCGAACGGCGGCACGGTGGTGGACATCGACATCCCCCTGCGGGAGTCCGACGGGCGGCCCGCAGGTTGAGCCCGGGCCGGCGCACCCGGGCGAAGGTCAGCGCACGCGGTGGGTGGGGATCACGGAGTGGTCGAGAAGCGGTAGCCGATGCCGCGCACGGTGTGCAGCCAGCGCGGCTTGGCCGCATCGGGCTCGAGCTTGAGACGCAGCCGGCGCACGTGCTCGGTCACCGTGGCCGGGTCCTGCCACTCCTGGGTGGAGCCCCACACGTGCTCGAGCAGCTCCTCGCGGCTGAACACCTGATCCGGGGCACTGGCCAGAAAGGCCAGCAGGTCGAATTCCTTGGGGGTGAGCTCCACCGCCTTGCCGTTCACCTCGACCCGGTGCGCCGAGCGGTCCACCACCAGGCCGCCGTGTTCGATACGGCTGGTGGAGGGCGCCTGCTGTCCCCGGCGCAGCACGGCCCGGATGCGGGCTTCGAGCTCGGGCAGCGAGCAGGGTTTCACCACGTAGTCGTCGGCGCCGAGGTCGAGGACGCGCACGCGCTCGGCCTCCTCGGAGCGGCCGGTGAGCACGATCACCGGGAGCGAGCTGTCGCGGCGCAGGCGGGCCAGCACCTCCTCGCCGTCGAGCCCCGGCAGGCCGAGGTCCAGCACGACCAGGTCGTAGCGGCCCATGCTGGCCTCCCGCAGGGTGCCCGGCCCGTCGGCCGCCTCGCCCACCTGGTAGCCGACGCGCTGGAGGAACAGCCTGGTGGCTGTGCGGCTGGCGGCGTCGTCCTCGGCCACGAGAACGGCCTGGTCCTCCTCTGTCATCGTCACCATTGCAGCACGTCCCTTTCGCTCCGTCCGCCCGGACCTGGACCGCTCCGGTCCAAGGTGTCACCCCGCATTGTGGCCCGGCTGCGGCCGCAGGGGGTGGTCCTCGGTTCGGGCCCCGCCGGCCGGAGCCGCCAGGGCCCCCGGCGCCGGGGCGGGCCGGGGCGTCACGGGGTGGGCGCCTGGTGCCTGGCCAGCTGCTCGTCGACCACCTGGAGCAGGGCGTTCACGTCCACGGGCTTGGTGAGGTACCCCTCCGCACCGAGGTCGAGCATGCGGCGGATCCTGTCGGGCGTGGCATCGGCGCTCAACACCACCACCTTTGTGTCGGACAGCTCGGGCATGGCCTTTACCCGGCACAGCAGCTCGTCGCCCGGGAGGTCCGGGAGGTGCAGGTCGAGCAGCACCAGTTGCGGGCAGTGCCGGCGGGCCAGCTCCAGGCCCAGGCGGGCCCCGGCGGCGGAGAGCAGGCGGACCTGCGGGCGCCGGGTCATGACCAGTGACACGAACGAGGCGTTGGACGGGTCGTCCTCCACCTGCAGGACGACGAAGCTCGGCTCCGGCCCGTCGAGCCCGCCCCCGGCCGGGTCCGCCGTCCACGCCGCCGCGCTGTGGGGGTGCTCGGCGCCCAGCGGGTCCCCGTCCGTCCGGTGCCCGGTCGTCTCCTCGCCGGCGCCCGCCAGCTCGACCCAGAAGGTCGACCCGTGCCCGGGCACCGACTCGACACCGATGGACCCGCCCATGAGCTCCGTCAACTGCTTCGACAGGGCGAGGCCCACGCCGGTGCCCTCCACGCCCCGTTGCTCGGCCCCCAGGCGTGCGAAGGGGACGAACAGCAGGTCCTGCTGTTCGGGGGCGATGCCCGGTCCGGTGTCCTGCACCGAGAAGCGCACCCGCCCGTCGTAGGAGGGCATGGCCCGGAAGGCGACGGTCCCGCCCGGCTCGTTGTACTTGACCGCGTTCGACCCCAGATTGAGCAGCACCTGCAGCAGACGCTGGCGATCGGCGCGCACGTAGCGGCGGCGGGTGCCGTCGGACTCGACCATCATGTGTACCGCCGCTGCCTCTGCCATGGGGACGAGAAGCGTGGCCACCTCGTCGAGCACCTCGCCCACCAACAGCGACTCGGACGACACCGTCAACTGGCCGGCTTCGATGCGCGCGATGTCGAGCACCTCGTTGATGAGCGACAGCAGATGACGCCCGGCGCGCTGGATCTGATCGACGCTCATGGCCTGCTCCTCCGCCAGCGCGTCGAGCTCGAGCAGCTGGGCGAAGCCCAAGATGGCGTTGAGCGGCGTCCGCAGCTCGTGGCTCATGCGTGACAGGAACTGGCTCTTCGCTTCACTGGCCCGCTCGGCCTCCACCGTGGCCCGCCGCAGTGAATGCTCGAGTTGCATGCGGTCGGTGACGTCGCGCGACACGGTGACGGTACCGGTAACGCGGCCGGTCTCGTCGAAGATCGGCCGTGCCCGGGTCTCGAAGGTGCGGTATCCGCCCCGGCCTCCGGCGGCCCGGCCGGCCCGGCTGCTGGTGATGACCGGCGGCAGATCGCGCTCGCCGGCCAGGCAGCGGGCCAGCAGGTCATCGAGGGCCGCCCGTTCCTGGCGGCTCAGGCGGCCGTAGCGATAGGCCTCGTCGATCATGGCGTCCCCCGAAGGGCCGTCTGTGTCCGAGGCGCCGAGCATCTCCTTGAGCGACGAGCTGGCCGCCACCACCTTGCCGGTGGGGCCGCGCACCACGATGGTGTCGGGAGAGGCACGGAAGATCGACTCCAGCATGAAACGGCGCTCCTCGGCCGCCCGCAGCGCGGCGTGGCGTTCGGACACGTCGACCAGGTATCCGCTCACCGAACGGGGCTTGCCGGTGTCGTCGGCGTCCACGGCGTAGACCGCCTCCACCTCGCGCCAGCGTCCGGAGCCCGGCTCGCTCGTGCAGCGCAGCACCACCTCCAGGCGATCGTCGCCCCTGCCGCGGCCTTGGAGGAGCGCCCGGCGCAGGGTG
>DATHCF010000053.1:0-7706 GCA_035319705.1 Acidimicrobiales bacterium
GACCCCGAGGAGCATCCCCAGTCCGAGGGGTATTGGGGACACGTCAACCCGGTCGGGCAGCGCAGCGTCTACGACGAGTCGAAGCGCTATGCCGAGGCACTGACCATGGCCCGCCATCGCGCCCAGGGCGCGGATGTGGGCATCGTCCGCATCTTCAACACCTACGGCCCGCGGCTGCGGCCGGATGACGGCAGGGTGGTGTCGAATTTCCTCCTCCAGGCCATGCGGGGCGAGCCGCTCACCGTGTACGGCGACGGGTCCCAGACGCGCAGTCTCTGCTACGTCGATGATCTGGTCGAGGGCCTCGTGGCCATGATCGAGTCGGCCGAGGTCGGTCCGGTCAACTTGGGAAGGCCGGACGAGTACACCGTGCTCGAGCTGGCGCGCACCATCATCGAGCTGACCGGTTCGTCCTCCACCATCGAGCATCGCCCATTGCCTGTGGACGACCCGACGCGGCGCCGGCCCGACATCTCCCTGGCGACCAAGGTGCTGGGATGGGCGCCGGCGACGCCGTTGACGGAGGGATTGCGACGGACTGCGGTGTAT
The DNA here is from genome assembly GCA_035319705.1 of Acidimicrobiales bacterium. GTDB lineage: Bacteria > Actinomycetota > Acidimicrobiia > Acidimicrobiales > UBA8190 > UBA8190. The sequence continues at coordinate 550 of DATHCF010000053.1, forward strand.
CTAGCCGATCAGGTGGGACTGGAGCCGCTGCGGCGATCTTGAGCGCTTCACCCACTCCGGTAGGTGGCATGGCTCGTACCGCTCAAGGAAACGACAACGCCAGCGAATTGGGACCTTTGGTCCTATACCTTCCTATTCAGAAGGCCGACAGTGGGTGGGCAGTCTCCGGCTGGGGAGACGGGCGGTTCACAGGAGGGCGGCTCATGAATCGATGCGTCGGCGCGCTGGTCGTACACACCGATGCCACTCCTGCCGCCTGCACCGAGGAGCTCGAAGGGCACCGGTGCGCCGGCCTCCACACCGAGCACGCAGGCGGGCGCGTGTCGTGCCAAGAGCTGCTCGGCGCCGGAGCGTGTGAGACCTGTGCCCTCGACGCGTGGGGCGTCAGGGAATGGCGTCATGCCGTCCATCTGGGGCGCGCGGCGCGCCGGGCCGGGGACTGCGCCGCCCATCGCCGCGTCCGCCGGCCGGTGCCCGCCGAGCACGACCTCGAAGCCCGGCCCGGCATCCTCCAGGGTCGCTAGCGCGTCGTCACATCACGACCGGACCGGTCACACGGTCGCCAGCGCGGCCAAACGGTCCACCGCTTCCACGTACTCCTCGACGAGGTCGAGTATCACGTCGCGCGCCTTGCGGACGGTGGTCGCCCGCCCGATCACCTGTCCGCACGGGTTGAAGGCGACCGGAGGGGCCTTGTCGGGATAGCGGTGCGAGGCGCCGACCGCGTCGATGGCCACCATCATCTGCAGCGGCATGGGCAGCGGGTCGGGGGTGTCGTCGCGTCCCCACGCCTCGGTCCAGGCGTTGCGCAGCATCCGGCACGGTTTGCCGGTGTACGCCCGTGACCGGATGGTGTCGGCGCTCGTGGCCGCCAGGTAGGCGGCCGTCTGGTTGGGGGCGACGTCGGCCTCCTCCACCGTCAGCCACAAGGTGCCGGTCCACACGCCCTGGGCGCCCATGGCCAGCGCGGCGGCGATCTGCCGGCCGGTGCCGATGCCGCCGGCGGCCAGCACCGGCAGCGGGGCGACGGCGTCGATCACCTCGGGCCACAGCACCAGGCTGCCGATCTCGCCGGTGTGCCCCCCGCCTTCGGTGCCCTGGCAGACGATGAAGTCCAACCCCGCCTCTTTGTGGTGGAGCGCGTGCTTCACCGAACCCGCCAGCGCCCCGATCATGCGGCCCGAGGCTTTCACCTCGGCGATCACGTCGGCCGGGGGGGTGCCCAGCGCGTTGGCGATGAGGCGGACCTTGTCGTGGTGCAGTGCCGCGGCCAAAAGCGGCTTGCCGGTGGCCTCGGTCCACCCCATCATCCCGCTGCGCCGCTGGCCCTCGGGCTGCTCGGGGATCCCCGCGTCGTCGAGCAGACGCCTGGCGAAGCGGCGGTGGTCGTCGGGGATCATCGACTGCAGCTGCGCCTCGAGCTTGACCGGGTCGAGCTCGCCCATGCCCTCGTACTTTCCGGGGATGACGATGTCCACGCCGTAGGGATGATCGCCCACGTGCTCGTCCAGCCAGGCCAGCTCGACCTCGAGCTCCTCGGGGGAGAAGCCGATGGCGCCGAGCACCCCGAAACCGCCGGCGTTCGACACTGCAGCTACCACGTCGCGGCAGTGGGTGAAGGCGAAGATGGGGAACTCGATCCCCAGTTGGTCGCAGATCTCGGTGTGCATGACGTGGTCTCCTCGCTTCGGTGCTCGGTTGCTTTCTACGTTTCGGTGGCGCCGACCACCAGCCCCAGCGCGGCGGCGGCCTGATCGACGTCGAGGACGGGATCGATGCGCTGGGCCATCTCGAGGCCGACCACCATGGCCCGGAAGGCGACGGCGATGGTGGCGGGATCGGCCGCCTCGTCGAGCAGCCCGGCCTGCTTCCAGGCGGCGAATCCGCGGGCCATGCGTTCCTGGGCGTCGGCCGCCCGTACCCGCATGGCCCTGGCCACCTGCCGGTCACGTCCGGCCATGCGCCACAGCTCGCGTTCGAGTGCCATGAGCCGGCGGGTGTCCTCGTTGGGGTTGACCACCACGTCCCGGGCCACGGCGCGGAGCCGGTCGGTGAGCTCGGCCGTCCGCTCGAACTCTGCTGCCACCACCGCCAGCAGGGAATGGCGCCACTCGTCGAGCAGGGCAAGCAGCATGCCCTGCTTGGAGCCGAAGTGGGCGTACACCGCGCCGGAGGTGCGGCCGGCCTCGGTGGCCACGGCGTCGACCGACAGACCGTCCACGCCGCGTTCGGCCAGCAGGGCGGCGGCTGCCTCGAGCAGCCGCGCCCGGGTCTCGGCCTTGCGCGCCTCGTGGCTCCGCCGGGTCGGAGCACGGTCGACGGTCGACGGGGGAGGGGACATTTAGATAACGAATCCTATCTAAATAAGCCCGGCGCAACCACCTGCCCTGCCAGCAATACTGCGGCGTGCCCTTTTCCACGTCGCCGGTGGTGGCCGAGAAGGACTGGATGCTGCGCCTCGAGGTCGAGGACCACGTGGCCGTCCTCAGCCTCGACAACCCCGGCAAGCTCAACGCCTGGAGCTGGGAGGCCACCCGCCAGCTCGGGGCCAGGGCCAACCAGATCCGCTTCGACGAGCGGGTCCGGGTGGTGCTGCTGCGCGGCGAGGGCCGCGCCTTCTGCGCCGGGATCGACCTGGGCATGCCCGAGGACCGGGTGACCGGGCGCTCGCCGGCCGAGAAGGCGCGCAACTACTACGAGGGCATCCGCTGGGCCCATGACCAGTTCCGGGCCTTCGCCGAGCTTCCCCAGCCCGTCGTGGCCGCCGTGCAGGGCTACTGCCTGGGCTTCGGATTCGAGCTGGTGCTGATGGCCGACATCCGCCTGGCCGCCGCCGACGCCGTGTTCGCCCTTCCCGAGGCGCAGGTGGGGGTGGGCATCGACGGCGGCGGAGACCTGCGCCTGGCCCACGAGCTGGGCGCCGGCTGGGCCAAGCTGCTGGCCATGACCGGACGGCGCATCGACGCGGCAACAGCCGAGCGGCTGGGGCTGGTGCAGCAGGTCACCGCCCCGGAGGAGCTGCAATCGGCGGCCGTGTCCCTGGCCCAGGAGATCGCCGCCAATGCGCCTCTGGCTGTGCAGAGCATCAAGCGCACCATCGACCACTTCACCTTCCGGGGACTGCCCGAGTCGTTGCGCTTCGAGGCCATGAGCGCCGCCATCGAGTTCGTGTCCGACGACATGCCGGCCGGCTACGCCGCCAAGGCGGCCAAGAAGCCGGTGGCCTTCGAAGGCAAATAGCGCCTTTCCGTGCCGCTGCCCGAACCCCCGCCCCCGGGCCGGCCCATGGTGCCGCCCGACACCTTCGCCGGCGCCGCCGTGCTCGTCACCGGCGGGGGCACCGGATTGGGGCGGGCCATCGCCGTCGAGTTCGCCCGGGCCGGCGCCTCGGTGGGCATCGTGTCGCGACAAGCCGAGCATCGCCGGGCCGGCGTGGAGGCGGTGGAAGCAGCGGGGGGCAAAGCGGCGGCGGCCGAGGCCGACATCCGCCATGCCGAGCAGGTGCGCGCGGCCTTCGACGCGGTGGAGGAGGCGCTCGGCCCGGTACGGATGCTCGTCAACAATGCCGCTGCCAACTTCCCGGTGGCGGCCGAGGACCTGAGTCCGAACGGCTGGCGGGCGGTGACCCAGATCGTGCTCGACGGTACGTTCTTTTGCAGCCAGGAGCTGTTCCGCCGGGTCACGGCGGCGGGGCATCCCGGCGCCATCTGCAACATGCTCGCCACCCAGGCCTTCACCGGCGGCCCGGGCATGGTCCACACCGCCGCCGCCAAAGCCGGCGTCGAGAACCTGACCAAGACGCTGGCGGTGGAGTGGGCGCCCTACGGGGTCCGGGTCAACGCCCTCGCCCCGGGGCTTTTCGTGCACGAGGACATGCGCCCCGAGCTGACCGTGCTGCGCGCCGGCGGCAGCGAGGAGACCGAGGCCCGGCGCTCACCGGCCGGCCGCCTGGGCCGGCTGCACGAGCTGGGATGGGCCGCCACCTGGCTGTGCTCGCCGTATGCCAACTTCGTCACCGGCCACACCCTGGTGGTCGACGGGGCCAACTGGCTGCGCCGCCACTTCGTGATGCCGGAGTTCGTGCCCGTGCGCACCCAGATCGCCGATGCGCTGCCGAAGCCACCGGCTGGGTCGGAACGTTGAGGCTTCAGATCGGGCCGCTATTTGCGCCGGGGAAAGCGCAGGGTGCCGGCCGGACGGGTGGCCGGTGAACCGTTCAGTATCCGCCTCAAGTCTTCGGCCAGCATGGTGATGACGGCATCTTGGGCCTCGTGCGTCAACCCAGCCACATGCGGTGTCAGCACCACGTGGTCGAGGTGGTCGAGGCGGCTCGGCCCCGGAGGCTCGTGGCGCCTCACGTCGAGTGCAGCACCGGCCAGACGGCCGGTTTCGAGTGCGTCGGCCAACGCCTCTTCGTCCACCAGCTCTCCTCGAGCCACGTTGATCAGATAGGCGCCCTCACGCATGCGGCTCAGGAAGGCCCGGCCGATCAGTCCGCCCGACTCCGCCGTCAGCGGGACGTGCAGGGAGACGACGTCGGCTGAGGCGGCGAGGTCCATCAGGTTGTCGACGCGCTGGGCTCCCGGGATGGGATTGGCGCCAGCCGGGAGGTACGGGTCGTAGCCGACGACCTTCATGCCGAACGAGCGCACCAGTTCCCCCACCGCGGTGCCGGTGGCGCCCATCCCGACCACGCCCCAGGTGCGATCACGGAGCTGCGCTCCCATAGGGCGCTCCCACCGTCCTTGACTGAGCCGCCGCTCGTGACCGCAGATATCGCGAGCCAGAGCCAGTGCGAGACAAAGCGCGTGCTCGGCCACACTGCGCGCATTGGCGCCGGTGGCCACCACGACCACGATCCCGAGCTCGTCGGCGGCGCTCAGGTCGATGTTGTCCGTACCCACGCCGGCGCGGGCCACTACCTGCAGGCGTGGCGCCTGCTCCAGCAGCGACCGCGTCACCGCCGTCCGGTTGCGCACGACGATGGCACGCGCCCGTCCGGCCAGCCTGGAGAGGGTGCTCGGATCGTCCCACGCCGTCGGCTCGAGGACGACGGAGAAGCGCTGGCCCAGCGCTTCGAAGGCCGGCCCCCACACGTCCTCGACGACTGCCACGTCGACTCGGTCGAGTGTCGAATGCTCTGCGCGCTTGGGGACGGTCACGGGCATTTCCAGTTCCGAGGCGATCACGTCCCGACCGGTGCTCGCCTGACCCCGGCTATTGTGACCGAGCGCCACAAGGCCTGCCACGTCCGACAGTCGGGGGAGACGAGGCGATGACGGACCCGCCTGCTTTTCTCGCGCACAAACGCGGTGACGACGTCGCAGTCGCCGTTCGGGACGTCGAGGCCGGCGCAGTGACGGTTGCCTACCTCGATTCGGGCGACCAGGAGCACGCGATCGCCGTGGAGGCCATCCCCCTGGGACACAAGCTGGCGCTGCGTGACCTGGGGAAGGGAGCGGCGGTGACCGAGTACGGGGAGACGATCGGTGTCATGTCCGAAGCGGCGTCAGCTGGAGAGCTGGTGCACGTGCACAACCTGCGGAGCGCGCGTTGGGTCCCCCCACGCTGACCGGGTACCGGCGTGCCGATGGGACCGTCGGGGTGCGCAACCACGTGGTCGTGCTCCCGGTGGACGATCTCTCCAACGCGGCTGCCGAGGGCATCGCCCACTTGGTCCCGGGAACGCTGGCACTGCCCCACGCCTACGGGCGCCTCCAGTTCGGAGCGGACCTCGAGCTGACCTTTCGAACGCTCATCGGCACCGGCGCCAACCCCAACGTCGCCGCTGCGGTGGTGGTCGGGATCGAGCCCAACTGGACCGACCGGGTGGCCGACGGCGTGGCCGAGACCGGCAAGGCCGTCGCTCGCCTGGCCGTCGAACGCCACGGCGACCTCTCCGTGGTCGCCGACGGTGCTCGCCGGGCGGCCAGGTTCCTGCAGGCCGCCAGCGAGCTCCGTCGCGAGCCCGTCGAGCGGTCGGAGATCCTGCTGTCCATCAAGTGCGGTGAGTCCGACACCACCAGCGGGCTGGGGGCCAACCCCACCACGGCTCAGGTGGTGGACCGCCATGTGGCAGCGGGGGGGAGCGTGCTGTTCGGCGAGACCACCGAGCTGACCGGCGGGGAGCACCTGATAGCGGCCCGCTGCGCCGACGAGGAAGTGCGAAAGAAGTTCGAGGCGTTCTTCCATCGCTACGCCGTGACCCTCGAGGCCTCAGGCATGGATCTGCTCGGCTCTCAGCCCACCCAGGGCAACATCCGCGGTGGGCTGTCGACCATCGAGGAGAAGGCGATGGGGAACATCGCCAAGACCGGTTCGGTGCCGGTCGTCGACGCCCTGGAACCTGCTCAGCGCCCGCACAGGCGTGGCCTCAACTTCATGGACACGTCCTCGGCGGCTGCCGAGTGCGTGACCCTGATGGCGGCGGCGGGAGCTGTCGTGCACCTGTTCCCGACCGGGCAGGGCAACGTGATCGGTCACCCCATCGAGCCCGTCGTCAAGCTGACGGCCAACCCGGTCACGGTGTCCACCATGGCAGAGCACATCGATCTCGACGTCTCCGGGCTGCTGCGCCTCGAGTTCGACCTCGACGAGGCGGGCGATCGCCTGATGGCACTGTTGGACCGGACGATCAACGGCCGGCTCACTGCTGCCGAGGTGATCGGACACCGCGAGTTCGTGCTCACGAAGCTCTACCCGAGCGCTTGAGGAAGTCACGAGGACGACGGCGAGCCGTGGCACTGCCGACTCGGCCCTTGGGAACGACGGGGATGGACCTCACGCTCGTGGGTTTGGGCTCATGGGCCGTCGGCGGACCTGGTTGGTCCTTCGGCTGGGGCCCGCAGGACGATCGAGAGTCCGTGGCCGCCATCCACCACGGCATCGAGTCCGGGATCAATTGGATCGACACCGCGGCGGCGTACGGCGTGGGGCACGCCGAAGAGGTTGTGTCGCGCGCCGTCCGAGGACTGCCCGAGGAGGATCGTCCGTACCTCTTCACCAAGTGCGGCGTCCTGGTGGACCCGGCCGACCCGTACGGAAAGCCCCGGCGCGCTGCCGCGCCCGAGAGCATCCGTCGCGAGTTGGAGGGCTCGCTTCGACGGTTGGAGGTCGATCGCGTCGACCTCTACCAGGTCCACTGGCCCCCCGACGAC
>DATHCF010000054.1:0-5510 GCA_035319705.1 Acidimicrobiales bacterium
AGCCACGTCGATCGGCCCGTTCACCGCCTCCAGCCAGACGGTCACACTCTCCCAGGACAGCTCCGCCAGCCTGACCCTGGTGGTTTCGGGGGCCCCGCTCACGCTCACCTGCACGGCCTACGCCAACGACTCAGTGCCGACCGGCATCACGACGAGCGCACCGTCGGGCGAACCGATCTCCCCGCTGATCGCCACCACCGGCACTACGACGACCACCACCACGACCACCTCGCCTCCAAGCTCGACCACGACCTCGACGACGAGGGCCAGCTCGTCGACCACGTCGACCACGGCGGTGCACACCGCATCGACCAGTTCCAGCGTTCCCTCGGCCTCCTCAGGCCAGCTCGCCTTCACCGGGAGCGGGCCGGGACTGAGGTGGCTCGCCGCAGTGGGAGCGGTTCTCGTCCTCGGTGGGGCAGCCATCCTGATGGCGGTCGACGCGCCGCGGGTCCTGTTCCGGCGACGGGCCTGAGAGACGCCAAGCGAAAGCCCGGTGAAGGCGAGGGTGGGTTTGTTGGGCCCGACCTAAGGGCTGATCTCGACCGGAGTTCCCGGTGGGACCTGTGTGGCCACTGTGGTGATGGCGGCGTTGGGCAGTCTGATGCAGCCGTGGCTGGCGTACTGCCCGATGACCCAAGGTTGGTCGGTCCCGTGGATACCGATCTGCCCGGGACCTCCCTCGAAGCTGTAGTACGTGTTCGAGAAGGCCGAGGTCCCCATGGCGTACGGGCCATAGGCGTCTCCGGGGTCGGTCAGCTTGACGATGAACGCCACGAAGTACGAGCCGGTGGGTGTGGGCGAACCGGGGGCACCGGTGGCCACTGGCGAGGAGAAGACCGGAGCATTGTTCTCGTACAGGACCAGCTGGTTCGCCGAGATGCTCACGTCGATGTGGTAGGGGTCCTCGCTGATGGTGACATCCGAGGCCGGGAACCATGCCGTGGACTCGTTCGGCCGTTGAGGGATGTACGCCTGCACCCAGCCGTTCTCAAAGCCGGTGACGAGCAGCACCAACGGTGCCCCGAGCCAGTTCGGGTTGGCCATCCGCTCGAAGGGAGCACTGGCTCCGGGTGACGCGTAGAGCGGTAGCGAGGCGACCGTCGCCCTGGCCACCGGTGATGGGTCGGTGATGGCCGCCGCGGTGTAGTCGGTGACGGCGCCGCTGACCGACTGCGCCGGATTCGATGGTTGCGTGCTCGTCGGCGTGGTGGCCTGCTCGGTCGTCGTGGTGGTCGACGGAGGCAACATGATCCTCGTCGTCCGCCCTTGCGGGGACGATCTCGTCGGCCACCTGGTGTGTACCGCCACGAGCGCCGCGGTGGTGCCGACGAGGAGCGCGCCGACCACTGCGACTGCTGCCTGTATGGCCCGCCATCTCGTGCGTCGCACTCGTCGTGACCGAAACCGTGGCCGAGGCGGAACTTCGGGTTGCTCCGGATGCAGCAGCTCGGGCCACGGCGCTTCGCCGTCCGCGAGATCGAAAGGCGGCAGTTCCGGCTCTAGGTCCTGCGATGGCACCACGACGCGCGGAACTCGTCCGGTCGGCGCCAAGGCGGGCGGTACGAAGATTTGTTCCCGCACCACGGGTACCACGGGGCTGCAGGGAACTTCAGGCGCCTTACGCCACAGTTCGAAATCGCGTCCCGGAGCCTCAAGACGTTCGCCATCCACCGGCGTCCCCCCGCATGCGGTACGGCACCAGGCTAACGAGGCGTCGCTGCAGCCGAGAAGGTGGTGCAGCTCATCAAATCTGACGATGCTTGCGGTAGAGGTGCGGTGTTCGAATCATTGCAGTGGTCGACGCCCTCGCTCGACTCCGTGTCGCGCACGGTCGCGCTCTGGCGGCCGGAGCAGGGGTGTTCCTGACCGCTTTCGGGCTACTGGCAGTCGTGATCGTGGCGCTGGAGGGTGTTCCCCCGGCCTCTGCCGATACGGCGCCGTTCGAACTGTTCTGCACGAACACGCCCATCGGCAATCTCGTCTTGAACGATGTCGTCGTGAGCGGGACGCTGAGTTCGGCCACGCCCACGGTAGGTCAGGAGTTCAGCCTGCAGGGATTCCAGGCCCAGGTCACGGTTCCGGCGGACGTCCTCGAGGCGGCGAGCGCAGTGGGAAACACCTCGGTCAGCGGCACGGTGACCACCAGCATCTCGGCCACCGGCGCCACACCGCAGTCGATGTCGATCGGGCCGTTCGCTTACGACGAGGCCATCCCGGACCCGGTGCCCTCCACAGGGGCGACACTCGACGTCCCTTCGGCTCCGGCCACCGTCGGGCCCTTCACCGCCACCAGCAGCACCGTGTCACTGGCCCTCGGGTCCTTCTTCACCATCACCTTCTCCGACGTGGCCTTCCCCGGCGGACTGCCGCCTCTGAAGTGCTCGGCCTACCCCGACGACCTCATGCCCTCGGGCCTCGCCCAGCAGGCGGTGCCGCCCGGACTGCCCATCTCGCCCGTGATCGCCAGTACCGGAAACCCGCCTACGACCAATGTCCCCGCCTTGACCGGCCCGTACGAGCTCTATTGCCCGCACACCCCCGTGGGCGACCTCGACTTCAACGACGTGACCACCTCGGCCACCATCTCCTCGAGCACGCTGTCGGCGGGCGGCCAGTTCCAGGTCGACGGCTACCAGGTGGACATCCCCGTGCCGGACGGGCTGGTGGCGGCGGCGGTGGGCCTGTCGAACAGCAGCTTCGACGGCCTGGCCACCACGAACCTCGAGGCCTACGGGGCGAGCCCGGCGCAGCTACCGACCGGGTCACTGGGCTTCGACGTTCCCATCCCCGACCCCGTCCCACCGGCAGGGCTCGACATCGACATGCCGGCAACGCCCGAGTCGGTCGGCCCTTTCACCGCCGAGGGCGGACCCATCACCATCGCCCAGGACGACAACATCCTGGTCGTGGCCGAGCTCTCCAGCAAGGCCTTCACCATGACGTGCACGGCGTATCCCAATGATTCGATCGCCTCCTCCGGGTCGACCGGCACGCCTCCGTCGGCGACACCGATCGAGCCCATCGTGGCGCTGGCCAGTGCATCGGGGACGAGCACTACCACGACGACAACCGTCGCCCCTGGTGGCCCCAGCCAAGGCCAGACGCCGGGTGCCGCTTACGAGCTGTACTGCCCGGGGACACCGGTTGGGGACATCGCCGTCAACGACGTGGCCACCACCGCCACCATCACCCCGTCGTCGCTGCAAGAGGGTGACACCTTCCAGCTGAGCGATTTGCAGACCACCTTCAGTCTCCCCCAGAGCGTGGCCGAGCTGGCCGAGCAGTTGGGGCTCGATTCCTTCAGCGGCGATCTCTCCGTCTTCTTCCAGTTGACGGGCGCGGAGTACGGCTATTCCAGCCCGCCGGGAACGGTTGTGTATCCCGGCCCCGACGAGGTGGCCGACCTGAGCTTCGACGTCGATCTCCCGTCTCCAGTGCCATCCACTGGAGTGCAATTCACCGCGGCGATCGCCCCGGGTACCTCCCCGCCGAGCTTCGTGGCTGCCGGCGGTCCCATCGACGCCTACGTGGCGGGCACCAACCTGGACGTTTCCGCTTTTGGCGACCAGTTCGGCCTGTTCTGCGACGCATTGACCGACAACAGCGTGCCGACGGGTCTGTCCCTCGGCGGGCCCATTCCTCAGGACCTGACCGAGCCGCTCGTCACCACCGGATCGGCCACCGTGGTGTCGCCGCCTCCCACGTCGGCCGGGTCCTACGAGCTCTTCTGCCCGGGGACGCCTGTCGGGGACATCGCCCTCAACGACACCGTCACCTCCGGGGCCCTCAGTCCGGTCGATCCCGCCGAAGGCGCTAGCTTCGACCTCACCGATTACCAGACCGAGGTCACCATCCCGGTATCGATCGTCGACGCCGCGGCCGCCTTGGGCAACACCGAGATCAGCGGCTCTGCCGTCAGCCAGATCGACGCGACCGGGGCAACCCCAACCACCATGACAAGTGGGTCGATGACCTTCGACGTCCCCATTCCGGAGCCGGTCTCCTCCCAAGGGTTGACCCTGGCAGTGCCCTCGGCGCCGGCCACCATCGGTCCCTTCACCGCCGATGCCCCGGTAGTGACCCTTGCCCAGAACTCGACCATCGAGCTCACCTTGATCGTCTCGGGCAACAGTTTGGACCTGAAGTGTCAGTCCTACCCCGACGACAGCCTGCCGAGCGGCATCACCAGCGCGCTTCCTTCGGCCGCCCCGATCTCGCCGGTCATTGCTTCGAGCGCCGGCACCTCCTCTCCGCCGCCCACCGCAGTGCCCGAAGGCACAAGTCCGCCGAACCCCTCGACTTCGGTCCCGCCGGCGACGGACGCCTCGACGGCGAGCACCTCCACCACCGTGGCATCAACGAATCCAGGTGGTTCTGGATCGAGCGATTCCCTTTCCGATGGTTCGACTTCAGGCGGTAGCGGGGGGGACTCGAATGGCAGTTCGGGAACGGTGAGTGCGTCGTCGGGTTCATTGGCCTTCACCGGGACGGGCCCAGGTGTCGAGCTGACGGCAGTGGCAGGTGCCGTTGCCCTTCTCGCCGGGCTCGTGTTGTTGGCGGCGGTCGATGTCCCCCGGCGGCTGTGGCGCCGGCTGCGGGGGTTACCCAATTTTGACGATACTGTGCTATGCACGCCTCTCGTACCCTCGGGGGACGAGCTGGCTGGGTGAGGGCGATTCGCCTCTGGGGTCGGCTACCGTCGGCTCGCCTCGGGGGGACGAATGGTGTCATTGGGTTACCTCTGGAACGAGCTTCGGCGGCGGTCGGGCCGGACCATCGTCACCGCCCTGGGTCTCGCCCTCGGAGTCGGCCTCGTCGTGGGCATCATCGGCGTCTCCGAAGGGCTGTCGGCCAGCCAGAGCAAGGCACTGTCACCGCTCAGCACGGTGGGTACTGACATCGTCGTCACGCGTACCGTGGCGCCGACGAGCGGGTCGTCGTCCAACTGCTCGGCGGGCAGCTCGAACCTGTTGAGCGAAGGCGCGCAGTTCTTCGGCGGCTCCGCCGGCAAGGCGCTGGGCTCGCTCAACACCTGCGAGGACGCCGCCCTGCTGAGCTCGAACTCCACCGTTCTCACCGACCTTTCGAAGCTCGGTCCACCGGGGACGCAGTTCACCCACGACTTCTTCCTACCGGGCACGCTGATCCCATTCCCTCAGCAGGCGCTGAAGGTGGTCGACGGGGTGAACGGGGTGAAGGCGGCGGCGCCGGCGCTGTCCGATCAGGCCGAGCACGAGACGGGCACGGTCCCGACGATCACGGCCACCGTGCAAACCCCGGCGCAGACCATCCAGACCCTCCAGAACGTGCCGCCGCTGACACCGGCCGAGGGCAGCCAGATCATCTCCTGTCTGTTCTCGAACCCCAACTTCTCCTCCGCCCTGGCCAACCGGGGATCGGCGGGGGGAATCCCCGGTGGTGGTGCCACCAGCTTCACGTCCCTGTTGCAGAAGTGCCTGCCCGCCAGTTACCAGCAGTTCGTGAGCAGCGTGGTGGTGCCGGCGGTG
>DATHCF010000055.1:0-8189 GCA_035319705.1 Acidimicrobiales bacterium
ATGAGGTCGCGTACCTCCTCCACCGTCTTGCCCTTCACCGCCGCCGACATGAGCGAGGCCGAGGACTGGCTGATCGAGCACCCCTGGCCGCCGATGCGGATGTCGGCCACCTTGCCGTCCTCCAGCAGCAGGTACACGACCACCTCGTCGCCGCACAGCGGGTTGAACCCCTCCACCCGGTGGGCGGGCGGTTCCGGAAGCTCGCCCCGATTGCGCGGGCTGCGGTAGTGGTCGAGGATGATCTCGCGGTAGAGGTCCTCCAGCCCGGGCATCATCCGAAGAGGCTAGCGGCGCTCTGCAGCGCCTCGGCCAGGGCGTCCACGTCGGACTCGTCGTTGTACACGTAGAAGGAGGCTCGGGCGGTGGCCGGCACCCCCAGCCGCCGCATGAGCGGCTTGGCGCAGTGATGTCCGGCCCGCACGCAGACCCCGGCCTGGTCGAGCACCTGCGACAGGTCGTGCGGATGGATGTCGCCATAGGCGAGCGACAGCACGCCCCCCCGGTGGTCGGTGCCGGGCGGGCCGAAGATCTTCAGGTCGTCGCCGAAGCGCTCGGCCAGCGTCCGCTGGGCGTAGGCGGTGAGCGAGACCTCATGTGCGTGCACCAGGTCCATGCCCAGGGACTGCAGGTAGCGCACGGCAGCCGCCAGCCCCACCGCCTCGGCGATGGGCGGCGTGCCCGCCTCGAACTTCCACGGCAGCACGTTGGGGCTGAACCCGTCGTGCCGCACGTCGCGGATCATCCCGCCACCGCCGAGGTGGGGGGGCATGGCTTCGAGCAGGTCCGTCCGCCCCCACAGCACCCCGATGCCGGTGGGACCGAGCATCTTGTGGGCGCTGAAGGCCAGGAAGTCGCATCCGAGCGATCCCACGTCGGTGGGCAGATGCGGCACGGACTGGGCCCCGTCGGCCACCACCAACGCGCCCGCCGCGTGGGCCGCCTCGGCGATACGGGCGAAGGGCGGAATGGTGCCGAGCACGTTGGACATGGCCGTACAGGCCACCAGCTTCACCCCGTCCACCAGGCGGTCGAGGTCGCCGATGTCGAGGCGGTAGTCGTCGTCGATGCCGATCCAACGCAGCTCGAGCCCGCGCTCCTCGGCCAGCATCAACCACGGCACCAGGTTCGAGTGGTGCTCCATGTCGGTGAGCAGCACGGCATCGCCGGCGTGCAGGTTGGCGCGCCCCCAGGTGGCGGCCACCAGGTTGATGGCTTCGGTGGCGTTCTTCACGAACACCACCTCCCGTCCGGGGTCGGGCGCCCCGATGAAGCGGCCCACGGTGAGGCGGGCGGCCTCGTAACGGCGGTCGGCCTCTTCGGCGATCGAGTACACGCCTCTGTGCACGTTGGCGTGGGTGGTGGCGTAGTAGTCGTCCATGGCGTCGAGGACGCTCTGCGGGTGCTGGGAAGAGGAGGCGGAGTCGAGGTACACGAGCCGGCGCCCGTGGGAGCTCTGGCCGAGGACCGGGAAGTCCTTCTTGATGCGTTCGACGTCGAGAGGGCCGTTCATCGGCGCCACGCCTCGTACCCCTGCTGCTCCAGCCGTTCCGCCAGCTCGCTGCCGCCGCTCTCCACCAGTCGGCCGCCGACCATCACGTGCACGGCGTCGGGGGTGAGCAGCTCGAGGATGCGGGTGTAGTGCGTCACCAGCAGCACCCCGAGCCCGGGGCGCGAGCGGCGCACGGTCTGCACCCCGTCCGCCACCACCTTGAGCGCGTCGACGTCCAGGCCCGAGTCGGTCTCGTCGAGCACCGCCAGGTCCGGTTGGAGAAGGGCCATCTGCAGGATCTCGTTGCGCTTCTTCTCGCCTCCGGAGAAGCCCTCGTTGAGATACCGCTCGGCGAAGGCGGGGTCCATGCCCAGGCGCTCCATCCACTCCATCATGGACATGCGCACCTCGAGCGCCGAGCGCTCCTCGCCGGCGCGCGCCGACATGGCCTGGCGCAGGAATTGGGTCACCGACACCCCGGAGATCTCCTCGGGGTACTGGAAGGCCAGGAACATGCCGGCCTTGGCCCGCACGTCGGTCGGCCAGGTGGTCACGTCCTCGCCCCGCAGCCGAATGGTGCCGGCGGTCACCCGGTAGACGGGGTTGCCCAGCAGGGTCTGGGCCAGTGTCGACTTTCCCGAGCCGTTCGGGCCCATCAGCGCGTGCAGCGCACCATCGCCCACCTCGAGGTCGATGCCGCGCAGGATCTCGGCGTCGTCCACGGCAACGTGCAGGTCGGAGACCTGGAGCAGGGGGGCCACCGCTCCACTCTAGCGGCCGCCCGGCCATTTGCACTATCGCCATAGTGCGAACTCGGCTGGTGGACGCCGCCGTGACCAGGGAGGACGCCGGCCGGCCGAGCGCGGGCCGGCGAGGTAGGCGCGGTCGCGGCGCAGGGTAGTTTTCGGCCTGGTGAGCGACCCCTGGAACTACGCCGAGGCGGTGGCGGTCCTGGGGGACGGCGGGGGGGCCGTCACGCTGGTCGACGAGTCCACCTTCACCATCTCGAACCGGACCGGCGACATCGTGTCGGGCACGCCCCAGGGCCTGTTCGTACGCGACACGCGGATCCTCTCGCGTTTCGAGCTCCTGGTGAACGGACAGCACGCCGAGTCGTTGGCCGCCGTCACCGACGAGCCCTTCTCGGCCACCTTCGTGGCCCGGACCGAGCCCCGTCCGGGGCACGCCGACTCGACGCTCATGGTGTTCCGCAGCCGCTACGTGGGCCAGGGCATGCGTGAGGACATCGTGGTGCGCAACTTCGCCGACGAGGCGACGTTCTGCGAGCTCGAATTCTTCATCGACTCCGACTTCGCCGATCTCTTCGCCGTGAAGGAGCGCCGCCGGGCCGAGCTCGAAGGGGAGATCACCCGCGAGCCACGCAAGGACAGTCTTGAGCTGGCGTACCGGCGGGGAACGGTGAGCCGGGGCGTGGTGCTGCAGTTCACGCCGGTGCCGGCCAAGGTGGGCGAGAACATCGTGGTCTTCGAAGCCATCGTGCCGGCCCGGGGCGAGTGGCGGGCGTGCGTCGAGGTGCACCCGGTCATCGAGGGCAAGGTGATCGACCCTCGCTATCTGTGCGGCCAGCCGGTGGAGCGCGCCGCTCCGGCGGAACGCCTGGCCAAATGGCGCCGCCAGGTCCCACAGGTGGAGAGCGACTACGAGGACCTCGGCGGTGTGCTGGCCCGCAGTGCAGAGGATCTGGGGGCGCTGCGCATCTTCGACCCCGACTACCCGGAGCGGGTGGTGCTCGCCGCCGGGGCGCCGTGGTTCATGACCGTCTTCGGCCGCGACTCGCTCATCACCTCCTGGATGGCACTGGTGGTGGACCCGGATCTCGCTCTCGGCGTCCTTCAGACGCTGGCGCGCTTCCAGGGGACAGACATCGACCCGCGCAGCGAGGAGCAGCCGGGCCGCATCCTCCACGAGATGCGATTCGGCGAGGCGCCGTCGCTGTCGCTCGGCGGGGGGTCGATCTACTACGGCACAGCCGACGCCACGCCGCTGTTCGTCATGCTGCTCGGCGAGCTGCGGCGCTGGGGGCTGGCACGCGAGGCGGTGGAGGAGCTCATGCCGAACGCCGAGCGGGCGCTCGAGTGGATCGAGCGTTTCGGCGACGCCGACGGCGACGGGTACGTCGAGTACCACCGGGCGACGGACCGGGGGCTGGCCAACCAGGGATGGAAGGACTCCTGGGACGGCGTCCGCTACGCCGATGGCACCGTCGCCCATGCGCCCATCGCCCTGTGCGAGGTGCAGGCCTACGTGTACAGCGCCTATCTGGCCCGCGCGCACTTCGCCTTCGAAGCCGGCGACACGGTCACCTATGACCGGTACCGGGCCAGGGCGGCCAAGTTGAAGGCCGACTTCAACCGCGACTTCTGGGTGGAGGACAAGGGCTGGTTCGCCATCGGCCTCGACGGCGAGAAGCGGCAGGTCGACTCGCTCACCTCCAACATCGGCCACTGCCTGTGGACCGGCATCGTCGATCAGGAGAAGGCCAAGGCGGTGGCCGACCGGCTGTTGTCACCGGAGATGTTCACCGGCTGGGGCGTGCGCACCCTCGGCTCCAACATGGGCGGCTACAACCCCATCAGCTACCACTGCGGCTCGGTCTGGCCGCACGACACCGCCATCGTGGCCGCCGGCCTCATGCGCTATGGCTTCATCGACCAGTCCATGCGGCTCGTGTCCGCCCTTCTCGACGCCGCCGCCGCCCAGGGGTGCCGCCTGCCCGAGCTGTTCAGCGGGCTGGACCGCCACGACTTCCCCTCGCCGGTCGGCTATCCGACCTCGAGCTCACCTCAGGCGTGGGCCGCTGCCTCGCCACTTCTGTGCCTGCGCACGCTGCTCCGGCTCGACCCGTGGGTGCCGTACGGCAAGACCTGGCTGGCGCCGATGCTGCTGCCCGGCATGCAGCACCTGAAGGTGGAAGGCATCCCCCTCGGCGGGGCGCGCGTCACGGTGGAGATCGACGAGAGCGGCGTGGAGGTGTCGGGTCTCCCGCCGCACATCGAGCTCGTCTCCGAACCGCGCCATCCAGCCACCGCCGCCTGAACCCCCGAGTCCGGCGACGAGCGGCGGATAGGCTGCCGCGCCGATGACGGCCGCCTCCGGCGAGGAGTCCTGCATATTGGCCGTCGACCTCGGTACCGGCGGGCCGAAAGTCGGCCTCGTCACCCGTCAGGGACGCATCGTCGCCCACGCCAAGCGCCCGGTGTCGCTTCGCCTGCTGCCCGGTGGCGGAGCCGAACAAGACCCGTGCGAATGGTGGCAGGCCACGGTGGAAGCCACCCGCCAGGTTCTCGCCGCCGACGCCGGTGGCGGCGCCAGAGCGGCGCGCGTCGTGGGGGTGGCGTGCACGGCGCAGTGGTCGGGAACGGTGGCCTGTGCCGCCGACGGCTCGCCCTTGCGGCCAGCGGTCATCTGGATGGACAGCCGCGGCTCTGCCGCCATCCGCCGCCAGACGACCGGCCCGGTGCACGTGCTCGGTTACGACGTGCGCAAGGCGCTGCGCTGGATCAGGCTCACCGGCGGGGCGCCGGGCCACTCGGGGAAGGACCCGGTGGCCCACATCCTGTGGATCCACCAGACCGAGCCGCAGGTCTACCGCGACACCCGTGTGTTCCTCGAGCCGGTGGACTGGATGGTGCACCGGCTCACCGGGCGCTTCTGCGCCTCCTACGACTCGATCGTGGCCCACTGGGTCACCGACAACCGCCGGATCGACGCCGTGCGCTACGACGACACGCTGCTCAGGTGGTCGGGCCTCGAGCGCTCCAAGCTGCCGGAGCTGGTTCATCCGGCCAGTGTGGTGGGCGCCCTCACCGGCCAGGCGGCCGGCGAGCTGGGGATCGCCCCGGGCCTGCCCGTGTCGAGCGGGACCGGCGACGTGCACTCCGCCGCCGTCGGTTCCGGGGCGCTGGCGGACTTCGACGCGCACCTCTACATCGGCACGTCGTCGTGGATCTCGTGCCACGTGCCGTTCAAGAAGACCGATCCTCTGCGCAACGTGGCCTCGATCCCTTCGGCCCTTCCCGGCCGCTATCTGGTGGCCGACGAGCACGAGACGGCGGGAGCCTGTCTCGAGTTCCTGGCCGGCACCGTGCTCTCCGGTGACGACGGGTTGGGGCCTGCCTCTGCGCCCCCCGACGTCTACCGCCGCCTCGACGCCGTGGCCGAGTCGGTGCCGGCCGGAGCCGGCGGGACGCTCTTCACGCCGTGGCTCAACGGCGAGCGATCCCCGGTCGACGACCACACCATCCGGGCCGGCTTCCACAATCTCTCTCTCACCACCACGCGCGCACAGCTGGTGCGGGCCGTCTACGAGGGGGTGGCCTTCAACAGCAGGTGGCTGCTGCGAGCGGTGGAGCACTTCGTGGGCCGGCGATTCGACTCGCTGGCCTTTGTGGGCGGCGGCGCCAACTCCGAGGTGTGGGCTCAGATCCACGCCGATGTAACAGGACGGCGTATCCGGCAGGTGGCCGATCCGGTGCTGGCCGGCGTGCGCGGCGCCGGGCTGCTGGCGTGGCTGGCCTCGGGGGCGCTCGGGCTTCAGGACCTGGCCGGTGCTGTGGACGTGTGCAGGACCTTCGAGCCCGACCGGACGTCGCGCCCCGTCTACGACGATCACTACCGTGAGTTCGTGAGCCTGTACAAGCGCACCAGGGCCATTCACCGCCGTCTCAACGGCGCTGCCGCTCGGTGAACATCGGAGACGTGCCGTCGGGCCGGCCGTCGCGGCCGGCAGCCGGCCAAGGAGGGACAGATGAAGTCTGAGGACCTCGATCCACTGGTCGACGCGTTGGAGGCCGAGCTGCGGCCCTATCGCCAGACCAATCACACCTACACCCGTCTTCCCCCTGCCGGCCGTGACCGCGCCGAGATTCTGGCCGAGATGCGCGCCCTCTCCGAGCGTGAGGCACCGAAGTGGCGCTCGGGATTCGTGTCGGGGGCCGTGTACCACGGAGGAGAGGACCACATCGAGTTCCTCAACCAGGTGTACGCCGTCAACTCGCAGGCGAACCCGCTGCACCCCGAGCTGTGGCCCAGCGCCATCAAGTACGAATCAGAGGTGGTGGCCATGACGGCCGCCATGCTCGGCGGCGGAGAAGCCGGTGTGCCGACCGTGTGCGGGACCGTGTCCTCGGGCGGGACCGAGAGCATCCTGCTGGCCATGCGCACCTATCGCGACCAGGCGAGGGCCGAGCGCGCCGTCACCGAACCCGAGATCGTCGTGCCGGTGAGCGCGCACGCCGCCTTCGACAAGGCGGCGCACTATTTCGGCCTCCGCATCGTGCCGGTGCCTATCACCGGCCGTTTCACGGCGGACGTGGCCGCCGCCGAGCAGGCCGTCACCAAGAACACCGTGGCCCTGGTGGCTTCGGCTCCCGGCTTTCCCCACGGAGTGATCGACCCGGTGCAGGAGCTGTCGGAGCTGGCCCGGAAGAAAGGCATCGGTTGCCACGTGGACTGCTGTCTCGGCGGCTTCGTGCTTCCGTGGGCGGAGCGCCTGGGATATCCGGTGCCGCCGTTCGACTTCCGGCTGCCCGGGGTCACCTCCATGTCGGCCGACACACACAAATTCGGTTACGCGGCCAAGGGGACTTCGGTGGTGCTGTACCGGACCAACGAGCTTCGCCGCTACCAGTACTACCGGAGCGTCACCTGGATGGGGGGCCTGTACTACTCACCCACCTTCGCCGGCAGCCGGCCCGGGGCTCTCAGCGCCGAGGCGTGGGCGGCCATGCTGGCCTTCGGCGAGGAGGGATATCTGATCGCCACCAAGGCGCTGCTCGAGACGGCGGCCACCATCCGCAACGGCATCGAGGCCATCGACGAGCTCCAAGTGCTGGGCGACCCCCTGTGGGTCATCGCCTTCGCCTCCGACCAGATCGACGTCTACGCCGTCATGGATCACATGAGCGCCCGGGGCTGGAATCTGAACGGCCTGCAGGACCCGCCCGCCGCCCACATCTGCGTCACGCTTCGCCACTGCCAGCCCGGTGTGCCCGACAGGTTCCTGAGCGATCTGCAGTCCTCGGTGGAGGAGGTGCGCCATCTCCCCGGGTCCCGTGGGGTCATGGCGCCGATCTACGGCATGACGGGGACCGTTCGGACCAGGGGAACGGTCGAGGAGCTGCTGGGCCGTTACGGAGACCTGCAGTTCAAGGCCTGACGGCACGCTGGGCGGCGACGGGTAGGGTCTGGTCCCGTGGCCGACCACCGTGGACTGAAGCGCCTCCTGGCGGCAGTCGGACTGGCCGGCACGGCAGCCAGCATCTGGTGGTTCGCCTTGAAGCCCCGGCGTGCCCGTCGTCGTCAATCGGGATAGGCGCGGCGCACCAGGTCCGGTAACACCTCGCCGATCCGGCCGCGCACCACCGCCTCGGCCAGGAAGTCGAGCTCGGTGGGGTCGCCGTTCACGATCACCACTGGAGCGCCACCGCGGCTCGCCAACGGCACGAGCCCGGCCGCCGGGTAGACGCCGAGAGTCGATCCGACCGCCAACACGAGGTCGCAGCGCCGGGCGGCTGCTTCGGAGCGCTCGAGGTCCTCGGGCACGAGGCTCTGGCCGAAGCTGACGGTGGCGGACTTGAGGATGCCGCCGCAGACCCCTCCGGCGGCGGGCTCGAGGCAGGAAGGATCGTCCTCGCCGGCGCGCACGCGATCGAGCACCGGTTCCATGGGCTGGCGGTGC
>DATHCF010000056.1:0-6798 GCA_035319705.1 Acidimicrobiales bacterium
ATCCTTTGCCTGACCGCCGCCATGTGGTCTGCCTCGACGTCGCCGAAAGCCGCCCTACGGCACATTGTCACGGCAGCCGGCCGACCGGCTGCCGCTGCTCCTACAACCTCACCGCCAGTGGCGGCCACCACGGCGCCGCCCCCTTCGACCACGACCGTGCCCGTGACGACTACAGCTCCCGTCACATCGAACGGTACCGAGCGAGGACCGCCCCCCCTACGCCGCCCTCACCCCTCCACCCTCTGTCCCGTCTCCCGGGTGAGTCGAGTCGAGCGCCGAGCTGTCACCTGGCGCCGGCCTCACCGCTGCGACCCGGGGAGCTGTCGCCGTTTGGGCCGCTTTTCGGCCGCCGTCCTCCCTGCGCAAGCGAATGTGAAGTCTGTCCTCACGGAATCTGTTCCACCTGTGTGTTTCCACCTCTTCAGCAGGACCTCCCGGACGGAGCGCTAGTCATCGCCTTGGTAACTTGCCGCGTCAGGCTGACTCCAGCCGTTGAAGCCGACGGCGATGCAGAAGTTTGCCGATGGGCAGGATGCCCCATAGAGGTAACCATCGCCGTTCGGCGTCGAGGTGGTCGACCAACTCGAACCGTCCCACTGCATTGCCATACCTGGCACAACCGTCAGACAGAAACTCGGCGAGCTGCACGACATCCCGATAAGGCCGTCTGTTCCTCCACCAATCATGGACGAGTTCGGCATGGTCATCATCGACCAGCCGCCCCCGCTCCATTGTTCAGTGAACAGGTCATTGGGCGCAGGCGAGCCGTTCTCTCCGGCCGCCACGCAGAATCCGGTAGATGGGCACGAAACGGCCCATAACCCGCTGCCCGCGCCCAGATTGGCCGTGTTCATGGTGGACCAGCTCACACCGTTCCACTCCTCGCCCAGCGTCTGGCCGGTCTCCCCGATGGTGGGGCCAGAATTGGCATCGTCGTCACTGCCGACCGCCAGACAGAAGCTGGATGACGTGCACGACACCGCCGCGAGGCTGTCGCCGTTGTCGCTCGGGTCTGTCGTGGACATCGCAGACCAGTTCGAGCCGTTCCACAACTCAGCGAGCGATTCGTCGTCTGTGGCGTCGGGGCCTACTGCCACGCAGAAGGTCGGTGAAACGCACGACACGGCGCTAAGCCAGTCTGTCGAACCTGGATTGGGTGTGGTCATCGTGGACCAGGTCGATCCGTCCCATTCCTCTGCCAGCGCCTGCCCCCGTAGTTGACTACCGTCGCTCTCGGTCGTCATCGTTCCCACCGCGATACAGAAATCTGGCGAGATACACGAAACGGCGTAGAGAACATTGTTGCTATCGGGGTTGCTGGGGTTCGCCGTGGTCATCGTGGACCAATTCGACCCGTTCCATTCCTCTGCGAGGGTATTCACCTGCTCGGCAGCAGGTGGAGGGCAACTGCCCACGCCGATGGTGTAGAAGCAGCCCACCGCGACGCAAAAGTCAGCCGACGTGCACGACACCCCGTAGAGGTCGGTCGTGCCGTCGGGCCCCCCAGGGGTGGGGGTGCTCATGATGGACCAGCTCCCGGTGGGCTCAATGGAGGCAGCCGGCTGCGAGAAGACACCTCCGATGGGCATGGCACCCGGCAGGACCATCGGAGGTGTGGCCGTGGGTTCGGTACCGTTCGATGTGACGGGAGCTGTAGTCGTCACGGGCACGGTCGTGGTCGAAGGGGGCGGCGCCGTGGTGGCCGCCACTGGCGGCGAGGTTGTCGGAGCAGCGGCAGCCGGTCGGCCGGCTGCCGTGACAATGTGCCGTAGGGCGGCTTTCGGCGACGTCGAGGCAGACCACATGGCGGCGGTCAGGCAAAGGATGATCAGGGTCGCCACACAAACCCAGGAAGTCCCCCGACCCGGTGTCACCAAGCCCCAGCGTACGCGTGCGCCTGGGCTTTCGACAGGGTCAGTACTCAGCGGACCAGTGCAACCGTAAAGGACGGATGGAGTCGTCTGGGTACGCGTGATCTCGACAGTTCCCCGACGGTGGGACGGTCGACAGCTTGTACAGTCCTAGCTCATGTCTCTCCGGTCGGCACTCAAGCGGGTGCCTGGTCTGCGACCTGCCGTCCTGCGCGCCCGCGAGGTCAAGGATGCGGCCATCCAGCGAATTGCCGACATAGTGACCTACGAGCGAATGCCTGCACCACTCGCCGTCGAGATGGGTTACGAGGTCATGCTGGGCGAGCATCCAGCATTGCGCGACGTAAAGCACCATGTCGCGGCCATTGCCTCGGGCGCACTTTCGCGTCAGGACTTCATTCACATGCTACGCGGCTCGGAGTCCTTCCCTGCGTCAGCGCGCTACAGCGGCGAGCTCTTAGGATTTTCCATCCACTCAGGGCGCTGCCAGTTCATCAAGATGCTTCCCAGAGCGACGCGAATTCTCGACCTGGGCGGCGTCCATCAGCAAAACCCCATCGGCGCGCTCGTAGCCCTCGGATATCCTTACGATTTCGACGAACTCATTATCGTCGACTTGCCCACCGACGAGCGTCATGCGATCTATCAAAAGTCGTCCGACCGGCTTGCCGAGGTCAAGTCACCTCGTGGCCCGGTCCGATACCAGTATCACTCCATGACCGACTTGTCGGCGTACGGGGAAGGCTCTTTTGGTCTCGTCTACTCGGGTCAGTCCATCGAGCACGTGACCCGTGCCGAGGCCGATATCGTCCTGTCACAGGTCTACCGAGTACTGGAGCGCGGCGGTTGGTTCGCTCTCGACACCCCCAATGCCCGCGTCACCCGAATGCAGCAGGAGGCCTTCATCGACCCAGACCACAAGCATGAGTATCAGGTCGACGAGCTCCATTCCATGCTCGAGCGCGTGGGGTTCACTGACATCCGGACAATGGGCCTCAATTACGCTGGAGACTCGTTGACCCGCAGCAGTTTCGACTTGACCGAGGTGGCGCGCCATCCGGGCATCTACGACGAGGCGGCTGACTGCTACATCCTGTGTCTGATTTGCCGGAAGCCCGCCTGAGCGGCGCTCCGAGCCAGGCGTCGGGACCCCAGGGCGTCAGCTCTTGTCGCCTGTCGATTGGTCGGCCGGAGCGATGTCGCTCGTCTCGTGCCGGCCGGTTTCCGGCTGGCTTGGCGGCGCGGCAATCTCGTCGATGGCCTTCGTTGGGTCTCGCGCGAGCTCGACACGGTCCTTGCGAAGCTGCTCCTCGTCCTCCTCGAGGTTCGAGAGCTCTTCGCGTAAATGCCTGTCGGCTTCTTCCAAGTCTCCTTCTGGAGGCTCCGCCGTGGCGGCGTCTTCCGCGGATGTTCCTTCCAAGGTTTCTCCTTCCGGCGACCGCACGCGTGGTTGTGGCGTCCGCGTAACCCGGCTGAAGCTTATTAGCTATGTCGGGCCGGACCCAGCCCGGATCTGCTGATGGCGCGTCAACAGGGTCGGAGGTCCTGGCGCGTGGTTCTGCGCGAGAGCCGGAGCTTGCTTGCGGGGATGATGAGAGCGGACCGGGACTCGAAGCCTGAGTGCAGACGGGAGGCTTTCGAAGATGAGCGGCGGGTCGAGGACGACGGCCTCGCCGTCCAATCCGACGTCCACCGCCGATCCGGAGTCGACCCGAAAAGTCGGTGTTACCCACTCCCTCAAATTGTGAAGCGGGGGTCCAGCATGAACGACGACTACACCGAGGGTGCCCTGATCCATTCCACCTCGTGTGCCTTGGCGTCCGACGGGGTCGAGCTCGTAGCGGTTGTTCGAGACAAGAAGGAGTTGGACGCCGGAAAAGTGCTTGCCATCCGGCCCGGTGAACCGGAGGTCGAACGGTTCAGCGCCCGGACCGAGCAGCTCGGGCGTCTTCTCGATCACCGTTCTCAGTTTGGCGTTCCGATATTCCTGGGATTGCACGATTGCTCCATACAGTCCCATGGACGCATTGTTGACGAAGACGCGGTCGTTGACGCGAGCGAGGTCGATGCGGCGCTCCTCTCCATCGAAGAATGCATCGAGCGCACCGACGAGGTCATCCCGGTCGAGGCCGATGTCGAGGGCGAAGTGATTCCGCGTGCCGGCCGGTACACACACGAACGGGAGATCGTGCGCGGCTGCAATCGCCGCCACCACAGCTTGTGAGCCGTCACCACCGGCCATACCCACGATGTCCGCTCCCCGAGACACCGCCGCGTCGGCCATCGCCGAGATATCGCGGCCGCTTTCGACCACCAGCGGTTCGATGCCCCGGGCACGGCACTGACCTACGAGATTGTGACGATGGGCCTTTCCCCCTCCGGAAATGGGATTCACGATGAGCACAGGATGGTTCGGCGTGATCACGGTACGGTCAACCTGTCACCATCGACGACGTCTCAACTGGGGGAGGTCGGCCATCACCACGGTCCACACTCGATCGCCACGTTGTCGACCTGATCGAGACAACTCCCATAAGCCCTGGGTCAGCCCCGGCGGCTTCTTGACTGACCCGAATTTCCTACGTCGGCCCTGGACTGAGGAGAGCCAAAAGTCCCTTCGCACGGGATGCTCCGGAATAGGCTCACCTCGCCCTCCCGTGTCTGATCCCAGCCTTGCCGGACGAGCCGGTGGCTACTCGAAGGTCACCGCAGTGCCATGCCCCCGTCGACCAGCAGAACCTGGCCGGTGGCGTACCGGGAGCCGATGAGTCCCAGGCAGGCGTCCGCCACGTCCTCCGGACGACCTGACCGGCGCAATGGCGACGAATCCCGCACGACCTGACGGATGACGTCCCAGTCCTCCGTCCACGGCGTGTCGATGAGGCCAGGCGCCACTGCGTTCACTCGGATCTCCGGACCGAGCGTGTTGGCCAGGAGCAGCGCGAGATGGTTGAGGGCCGCCTTGGACACGGCGTAGGGAATGGACGACCCGACTGGCCGGACGCCGGCGAGCGAGGTGACGTTGACGACGATTCCGTCGCCGCCGGCCCGCAGGTGGGGCACCGCTGCCCGGGTGACGTTCCAGGTGCCGACGACGTTCACCTTGAGGATGCGGTTCCAAACCTCATCGGTGACGGCCTCGAGGTCGTGATGCGCGATCACTTCGGTGACCCCGGCGTTGTTCACCAGGATGTCGAGCCGCCCGTGGCGCTCGATCGCTCCGGCGACCAGGCGGTCGACCTGTTGGGGATCGCCGATGTCGGCCTGGATGTAGCTGGCGTCGGGCAGCTCGGCGGCCAGACGTTCGCCGTCGGCCACCGACGAAGCGGAGTTGACGACGACGGTCGCTCCAGCGGCGGCCAGCGCCCTGGCGATGGCCGCGCCGATCCCGCTCGACGAGCCGGTCACAAGAGCGACTCGGCTCCGAAGGTCCTGCACAGCCACCGATGCTGGTCACTCGATCAGGCCCTTGTCAAGAGTCTTATCAAGTGATTAAACTTTTACTCCGTGCCTCAGGGGACAGGACTGGCTCGGGCGACGCGGCCTTCGGCGGATGCCACCCGGGAGCGGATCCTCGCCGCCGCCCTCGACCTCTTCTCGGAGCAGTCGTTCGACGGCGCCACTACTCGCGACATCGCCGCCCGGGCAGGCGTGACCCAGCCACTGCTCAACTACCACTTCAGCTCGAAGGAGGAGCTGTGGCGGGTGGCCGTGGACGGCCTGTTCGAGGAGCTCGGGCGAGCCCTGCGAACCAGGTGGGAGGGGTTGCGCGGTGTCGAGGAGGTGACGGTCGCCCGGCTCCTCGTGCACGAGTTCATCGTCTTCTCGGCGCACCATCCGCAGCTCCATCGGATCATCACCCAAGAGTGCAAGGCGGACAGCTCTCGCATGGACTGGCTCGTCGAACGCCACATCCGGCCCCTCTACGAGACGACCACCACGCTTTTCGCCCGGCTCGTGGAACAGGGACGGGTCCGCGACCTCCCCCTCGCCCACCTCTACTACATCGTGACGGGGGCCGGTCCCACCATGTTCGTGCTCGCCCCTGAGTGCCGTCGGCTCTCGGGCATCGATCCCGAAGATCCCGAGGTGATCGAGGCCCACGCCGATGCCGTGACGTCACTCCTCTTCGGACCGTGAACCAGGAGGACACGCACATGTGGCACCAGCTGCAGCTTGCCTACGTGGGCATCGAGGTGCCCGACCCGGCCTCGCTCTCGCCGTTCTTCGGCGAGATCATCGGCCTCGTGCCGGGGGAACCGGCGGAGGGATCGGTCACCTGGCGCAACGACGACAAGGCACAGAGGGTCGTGGTCCGGCCGGGCCCCCTCAACGACGCCGCCTACGTCGGCTTCGAGGCCGCCGGCGGGAGCGCCTTCGAAGCCGTGTCCGCAGGCTTGGAGTCGGCAGGGTACCCGGTCGAGGAGGGCGGCGCCGACTTGTGCGCCGAGCGTCGGGTGCGTCGACTGGCTCGGACCATAGCGCCATGGGGAGTGCCTGTGGAGGTCGTCGAGGATCTGCAGAAGGCGTCGCATCCTTACTCGTCGCTTTTCGTTCCCGGCGGCTTCTTCACCACCGGTGTGGGCTTCGGCCATGCCGTCTTCGCCACCATGGCCTTCGAGGAGTCGCACCACTTCGCCACCGAGGGACTGGGGCTCGAGCAGTCGGACTGGTTGGAGATGGAGATCGCCGAGGGCATGGAGCTCGAGGTGCGCTTCTACCACTGCAACGAGCGCCATCACACTCTGGCGCTGGCCAAGGCACCCTTCGAGCTGCCCCAGAAGTTGCATCACGTGATGTTCGAAGCGAACGACCGAGACGACGTGGGCGCCGCCTTCGACCGGGCCTGGAACAGCGGGCTGCCCATCCCGAACGGGCTCGGTCGCCATGACAACGACGGCATGTTCAGTTTCTACGTGGCCAGCCC
>DATHCF010000057.1:0-14935 GCA_035319705.1 Acidimicrobiales bacterium
GCTGGTGGCGGGGGCGTCGGTGGGGCTGGCCCGGAGATTCAGCGCCTCTCGCTTCTTGGACGACGTACGCCGCTACGGCGCCACGTGGTTCAACTACACGGGCAAGCCGCTCTCGTACCTGCTGGCCACCCCCGAGCGTCCCGACGACGCCGACAATTCGCTGCGCATGGCCTACGGCAACGAGGGGTCGCCGGCGGTGGTCGAGGAGGTGGCCAGGCGGTTCGGCGTGGCGGTGGTCGACGTGTTCGGTTCCACCGAAGGTGCCATCGCCCTCGACCGCTCGGGCGACCCGCCTCGGGGATCATTGGGCCGGCTGCGGCCGGGGGTGGCCGTCGTCGATCAGAACGGCGACCGGGTGGCCCGGGCCCGCTTCGACGCCGATGGCCGGCTGCTCAATGCCGAGGAGTGCGTGGGAGAGCTGGTCAACACCGAGGGGCTCGGTCCCTTCGAGGGCTACTACCGCAACGACGAGGCCATGGCCCGCACCACCCGCAACGGCTGGTACTGGAGCGGCGACCTGGCCTACCTCGACGCCGACGGCTGGGTCTACTTCGCCGGGCGTACGTCGGACTGGCTGCGGGTCGACGGCGAGAACTTCCCTACTGCGCCCATCGAGGCCATCGTGGCCCGCCATCCCGACATCCGTCTGGTGTCGGTGTACGGCGTCCCCGACGTGAATTCGGGCGACCAGGTCATGGCCACGGTGGTGCTCGGCGACGGCGCCCGCTTCGACGGCCGCGCCTTCGCCGCGTGGATCGACGCCCAGTCGGACCTGAGCCCGAAGTGGCGGCCGCGGTATGTGCGCGTGACGCGTGCGCTTCCCACCACTCCGACCAACAAGGTGCTCACCCGCACCCTGCAGCACCAGAAGTTCCGCTCCGACCGCACCGGCGGCGATCCGGTCTTCGTGCGCGGTCGCGGGGCGGAGCGCTACCAGGTGCTCGACGCCGGGGACGAGTCGGACCTGTACGACGCCTTTGCCGGCGCCGGGCGCCTGGCCGCCTGGGACCTCTAGGCAGCCGGCAGCCGACGTGGACCTGTCGCTCGACGAATCCGAGCGCCGCTTCGCCGCCGAGGTGCGGGAGTGGCTGAAGGCCAACGTGCAGCTTCCGCCCGACACCGAGGACCTGAGCGAGCAGGTGGCATGGGGCCGGCTGTGGCAGCGCCGGCTGGCCGAGGCCGGCTGGGTCGGCATCGACTGGCCGAAGTCCTACGGTGGCCGTGGCGCGTCGCCGGTGCAGGTGGCCATCTTCAACACCGAGTACGCCCGGAGTGGCGCCGCCCAGCTGGTGAACCGCGTGGGCATCAACCTGGCGGCACCCACCCTGCTGGCGTACGGGACCGCCGAGCAGTGCGCCCGGTGGTTGCCGAGCATCGCAGAAGCCGAAGACATCTGGTGTCAGCTGTTCTCCGAACCGGGCGCCGGTTCGGACCTGGCCGGTCTGCGCACCAGAGCCCAGCGGGTGAGCGGCGGGTGGGTGCTGCACGGGCAGAAGGTGTGGACCTCCTACGCCCAGTTCGCCCGTTACGGGCTGTGCCTGGCCCGCAGCGACCCCGCCTCCGCCGGCAGCCGCGGCCTGTCGCTGCTCGTGGTGCCCATGGACGCAGACGGCATCGAGATCCGCCCTCTCGTGCAGATCACCGGCGACGCCGAGTTCAACGAGGTGTTCCTCGACGCCGTGTTCGTGCCGGACGAGCACCTCGTCGGCCAGCCCGGCGAGGGATGGGCGGTGGCTTCGACCACCCTGGCGCACGAGCGCGGCACCAATTTCCCGTTCAAGGAGGAAGTGGTCCACGAGGGCTACTTGAGCCGGCTGTTCGCCGAGGCGGCACGGCGCGGGACCATCGACGACCCGGAGGTGAGCGACGGGCTGGTCGACGCGTATGTCGCCTTGGTGGTGCTGCGCACGCACAACTGGCGGACGCTGTCCAAACTGGCCCACGGCGGCGAGCCCGGGCCGGAGTCCAGCTGGGTCAAGCTCACGTGGTCGGAGATGACCCAGCACCTGTCGGAGGTGGCGCTCGGCGTGCTGGGGCCCGACGGGCCGACGTGGGGTCGCTGGGCCCGCCAATGGCTGTGGAGCAAGTCGGCCAGCATCGCCGGTGGCACCTCCGAGGTGCAGCGCACCATCATCGGGGAGCGGATCCTGGGCCTTCCCCGTGAACCGCGCCCCCGGGCGGCCGCCGGTGCCGGGGACCAAAGGAGGTAGCGTGCCCGTCCACTACGAGCTCGGTGACGACCACCTGGTGTGGATCACCATCGACCGGCCCGAGGCCATGAACAGCCTCGACATGGACCACTTCGCCCAGCTGCGCCGCGCCTGGGAGCGCTTCGACCAGGAGGACGACGCCTGGTTGGCCATCGTCACCGGCGTGGGCCGCGCCTTTTGCACCGGGGCGGACCTGAAGACCTACATCCCCGAGATCACCAAGCTCCAGAAGCAGATCGTGGCCAACCAGGTGGAGGAGATCGACGGCTACCGCCTCGACGACGGCGTGAAGGCGGTGCTGCGGGGGGTGAAGATCTACAAGCCCATCGTCGCCGCGGTGAACGGGGCGTGCGTGGCCGGCGGCATGGAGATGCTCGGGGGCTGTGACATCCGCGTCGCCTGTCCGGAGGCGTACTTCGGGGTGATGGAGCCCAAGCGCGGCCTGTTCGCCGGGGGAGGCACCACCGTGCGCCTGCCGCGCCAGGTCCCCTTCCCTGCGGCCATGGAGTTCCTGCTGTGCGCCGACAAGGTGCCCGCCGAACAGGCGCTGGCCTTCGGTCTCTTGAACGCCGTGGTCCCCGCCGACCAGCTGCGGGACAAGGCGCTCGAGTACGCCCGTCGCATCACCGCCAACGGTCCTTTCGCCGTGCGCAAGACCAAGGAGAGCGTGCTGCGCGGGCTGGCCACCAACATGAGCGAGGCCTACAAGATCGAGTCCGCCATCGCCGGCGAGGTGTTCTCGAGCGAGGACGCCAAGGAGGGTCCGGCGGCCTTCGCCGAGAAGCGGCCGCCGCGCTGGACCGGCCGTTGAGCGCTGAGCATCTGCCGCTGGACGAGGCGGTCGCCCGTCACGTCGAGCCCGGCGACGTGCTGCACGTGCTGTGCGGCCACTGTCGGTGGACCGCCGCCGCGCGCGAGGTGGTGCGCCGGTTCTGGGGAACCGATCCCGGCTTCACCCTGGTGATGGTCAGCCTCAGCTCGCTGGGGGCGCTCTTCTTCCACGGTGGGCTGGTCCGCAAGGTGATCACCAGCTACTCGGGCGACTCGTTCCCCACCTACACGCCCAACCCGGTGTTCCAGCGCGGATACGGCGACGGCGTGGAGGTGGAGCAGTGGTCGATCCTCACCTTCGGCCAGCGCCTCGAAGCCGCCGCGCGCGGGCTTCCCGCCATGGTGACCGGCTCGCTGCAGGGCTCGTCCATGGCGGACAACGAGGCCTTCGCCGTGGCCGAGACCCCGTTCGGCGCCGTGGGCCTGCTGGCACCGCTCGTGCCCGACGTGACCCTGGTGCACGGGGCGCTGGCCGACCGCCGGGGCAACGTGGCGCTGTCGGAGCCGCTGCTCGAAGGGGTGTGGGGTGCCTGGGCGGCGCGACGCGGCGTGGTGGCCACGGTGGAGAAGGTGGTGGACGACCTGGAGTCGCTCGGTCCACGGGTGAAGATCCCCGCCCACCGGGTGCTGGCGGTGGTGGAGGCCCCGTTCGGCGCCCATCCCGGCGGGCTTTTCGCCCCGGGGCTCCCGGTTGAGTCCTACGGCGAGGACATTCCGTTCTGGGTGGAGGCGCGCCGGGCCACCCGAGAAGACTTCGGCGCCTGGGCGGAGAAGTGGGTGCGGGGGCCGCAGACGCATCGGCAGTACCTGGACCAGCTGGGGGCCGAGCGCCTTCAGTGGCTCAGAGGGCGCAGCGACCCGGAGTCGTGGAGGCAGGACGCCGCCGCCCACCCGGTCGAAGACGCCGTGCCGGTGAGCGCATGGGAGCGCGCCGCGGTGTTCGCTTCGCGTGAGCTGCGCCGGGTCGTCGCCGAGCGTGACGCCGACGCCGTGCTCGCCGGTGCGGGGGTAGCCAACCTGGCGGCTTGGGTGGCGGTGGACCAGGACCGGGCAGAGGGCAGCACAGTGCAGCTCACCGCCGAGCTCGGCATGCTCGGCTACCGGCCCACCCCCGCCGACCCGTACATCTTCAACCACCGCACCTTCCCGGGCACGCCGCTGTTGGCCGACGCCTCCACCGTGCTCGGCATGGTGGTGGGCGGTTCCGGCACCACCACGGTCGCCTGTCTGGGTGCGGCGCAGGTCGACCGGTGGGGGAACCTGAACTCCACCACGCTGGTGCCGGGAGGCGGGCCGTTCCTGGTGGGATCGGGCGGCGCCAACGACGTCACGAGCCGCGCCGCGGCCTGCGTGGTGGTGACGCTGGCTCGTCCGGACCGGCTGGTCGACGAGCTGTCCTACGTGACGAGCCCCGGCCGCAACGTGGTGTCGGTGGTCACCGAGCTCGGGGTCCTGCGGCGGGACGGAGCGGCCCTGGTGATCTCGGCGGTCCCGGCCGGCGAGGCGCCGCTGTCGGCACGTGTGCAGGCGTTGGCCGAGGCATGTGGGTGGGAGCCGGCCGTGGCCGGGGACGTGAGCGAATTGGTCGCTCCGGCGGACCACGAGGTCTCCGCCCTCCGTCGCTACGACCCCGAGCGGCTGTTCCTCGCCTGAGCCACGGCGCCGGGCAGCGCAGGCGGGAGACCGGTCAGTTCGTGCGCAGGAACTGGTAGACGCCGGCGAAGTCGCGGTTGACCTTGTCCGGCAGCGGCACCGCTCCACCGAGGGCCACGGCGCCGAGCACGATCTGCGCGGCACGTTCGACCATGGCCGTCACGTGCAGGGCGTCCGACGGCGACTTGCCCACCGCCACCATGCCGTGATTGGCGAGCAGGGCGGCGCCGCGTTCCCTGAGGCAGGCAACGGCGGCTTCGCCCACCCCCGGCGTGCCGCTCTGGGCGTACTCGGTGACCGACACCTCGCCGCCGACGTACACGGTGAACTCGTCGATGCACGCCGGGATGGGATGGCGGGCGATGGCGAACACCGTCGCGTGCACCGGATGGGAGTGGATCACCGAGCCCACCTCCTCGAAGGCGCTGTAGCAGGCAAGGTGCAGCAACTTCTCCGAGGAGGGCGCTTTGTCCCCCGACACCACCTCGCCCGAAGGGTCGATCACGACCAGGTCCTCGAGCGTCATGGCGCGGTAGTCGACGGAGGACGGCGTGATGCAGATGTTGCCGTCGGCCTTACGGGCGGAGACATTGCCGGCCGTCCCCTCCACCAGCCCCTTGGCCAGGAGCTCCTTGGCCGTTGCCAAGACCGCCTGCGGAGCGTCCTCGACGAAGCGGGCACCCATGTGCGTCCTCCTTCCCCCCCGCCCGGCTCCGGCGGCCGAGGGCGGCCAGGCTACAGTGTCGGTTTACAGATGGGGGCTGGGCCGCGAGCGCGGCGGCCGTCGGCCGGCCCTTTAGGGGGAGGGGTCGTGGCATGAGGCTTCGGCGGGCGATGCTTGCCGTCTCGCTCTTGGCCCTTCTGGCCGCGGCGTGCGGCAATGCCAAGGTCAACGTCAGCTCCGGCGGCTCGGGCGCACCCGGGGTGACACCCAACAGCATCACCGTCGGCTCCATCGCCAACGTCACCGGGATCCTCTCCTCCGACTTCGCCCCCATCGTCGACGGGGTGAAGGCCTACTTCGACATGGTCAACGCCGAGGGCGGGGTCGACGGCCGCAAGATCCTGTTCCCCACCTCGGACCAGAAGGACGACCAGGGCTCCTCCACCACCGACCTCTCCGTCGCCCAGGAGCTGGTCGAGCAGGACAACGTCTTCGCCGTGGTGGGCGTGGGCACGCCGTTCTTCGGGGGCGCCAGCTTCCTGGCACAGAAGGGAGTGCCCACCTTCGGCTACCAGGTGTCGAACGACTGGAGCGACGGTCCCAGCCTGTTCGGCGCCTACGGCTCCTACCTCGACTACTCCAACGGCGACATGGGCGACGCCTATGCCATCGCGCAGCTCGGGGCCACCTCGGTGGGAGTGGTGGCCTACGGCGTGCCCTCCTCCGCCGCAGCCTGTCAGGCCGCCATCAGCGCCTTCCCCAGCTACGGCATCACCCCGGCCTTCCAGGACCTGGCCTTCGGCTACGGGGCCGACCCCACGAGCGACGTCCTGCAGATGAAGTCCGATCACGTGGGCGCCCTCCTCACGTGCCTGGACATCACGGGGAACATCGCCTTCGCCCGGTCGCTCAGTCAGAACGGGATGCACATCCCCCAGGTCTGGCTCAACGGCTACGACCGGCCCACTCTGCAGGAGTACGGCTCGCTGATGAACGGCGTGACCTTGGAGTTGGAGCACGTGCCCTTCGAGGCGGCAGCCGACTATCCGACGGTCTATCCCGGTATGGCGCTGTACCTGCGCGAGATGCAGAAGTACGAGCCGAGCTACGCCTACGACGAGGTTGCGCTCGAGGGCTGGATCAACGCCTGTCAGTTCGTGACGGGCCTCGAGGCCGTCGGCAAGGACATCACCCAGAAGAAACTGGTGGCGGCCATCAACAGCGAGACCGACTTCACCGCCGACGGGTTGGAACCGCCGCTCAATTGGGGCAACTCCCACACCAGCGGTGGGAGCGGGCCGTGGTGCTCGTCGTACGTGCAAGCCGAGAACGGCAAGTTCGTGCCCGAGTTCCTCCACAACGGCGACGCCGTCTTCACCTGCTTCGCCCAAGGCAGTGACGCGCCGGTCACGCCGACCCCCGGAACGCCAGGCGGCTGACACCGAGCCGACGTGAGCAACTTCTTGAGCTACGCACTGCCTGGCATCCCCAACGGATGCGACTTCGCCCTGATGGCGGTGGGCCTCGTCATCTGCTTCCGCACCACCGGGGTGTTCAACCTGGCCTTCGGAGCGCAAGCCTTCGCCTCGGCCTTCGTGTTCGACCTGCTCGTGCGCAGCCAGGGCCTGCCGGTGTGGGCGGCATTCGTGGTGTCGGTGCTGCTGTTGTCGCCGGCCGTGGGGCTCGCCTTGGACCGGTTCCTGTTCCGCCACATCGCCACCACCAACACGACGGCCAAGGTGGTCTCGGCGGTGGGGCTGCTGCTCGCCATCCCGGAGCTGTTGCCCATCCTCTTCGGAAACTCCCCTCGTCTCAACCCGCCGTATCTGTGGCTGAACCCGTCCACCGTCGAGTTCCACCTCTTCTCCACGCCGGTGAACGGCGGGGAGGTCTCCACCGTGGTGATCACCGTGGTGGTGGTGGCGGCCGTGGTCGCCCTGCTGCGGCTCACTCCGGTCGGCCTCGAGATGCGGGCGGTGGTGGAGAGCCGCCGCCTGGCGCAATTGCAGGGTGTGGACGCCGGCCGGGTGGCCGCCTCGGCCTGGGCCCTCTCCAGCCTCGTGGCCGGGCTCGCCGGCGTGCTCTTCCTCCCCCTCATCGCCGAGCTCACCCCGAGCGACCCTTTGCAGTTCACCACGCTGCTCGTCGCCGGCCTCACCGCCGCGGCGGTGGCCCGCATGCGTTCGCTGTCCGGGGCTCTGGCCGCCGCCGTCGGGCTGGGCGTGGCCGAGAGCGTGCTCGAGGGCTATCTCCCCTCCGGCTCGGTGATACGCGACGCAGTGCCCGCCCTGCCCTTCGTGGTGTTGGTCGCCACCTTGGTGGGATCGAAGGCGTTGCGCTCCATGGAGCGCCGTGCCGATCCCATGGCCGGCGTGGATCCACCGCCTCCTCCGCCCGCCGTGTCGATACGCGACCGCCGGCTCGAGTTCCCCATGCGCTGGGGGTTCCGGGCCCTCGTCGTCGCCTTCGTGGCCTCCAGCCTCACCTGGGTCCCCGGTTACTGGGTGACGCCGCTCACCGAGGGTTTGACCTACTCCACCATGTTCCTGTCCATCACCCTCATCACCGGGGGCAGTGGGCAGCTCTCTCTCTGCCAAGCCGCCTTCGCCGGGATCGGCGCCTTCGCCGCCGGGCAGCTGGCCACCCATCTCGGGCTCTCGGTGCTGCTCGGTGCCCTGGTCGGCGGGTCGATGGCTGCGGTGGTCGGCGCCCTCTTGGCGCTGCTCGCCGTGCGCATCTCGGGCCTCCTGCTCACCCTGCTCACCCTGGCTTTCGCCCTCTTCGCCGATCAGTTCCTCTTCCAGTACTCGTGGTCGGGTGGCGGTCTGAGCGGTGTGGTGGTGCCCCGGCCCGTCTTCGGTCCCGTCAGCTTCGCCTCCGACCGCAGCTTCTTGGTCTTGGCGCTGGCGGTCCTCATGGCGTGCATCGGCATCGTGGCACTGGTCCAGCGGGGCACCATCGGGCGGTACCTGGCTGCCATCCGGGGGAGCGAAGCCGGCGCCAAGAGCCTCGGCATCAACCTGTTGCGCGCCAGGGTGACCGTGTTCGCCCTGTCGGCCGCCATCGCCGGTGTGGGCGGGACGATGTTCGCTTCGGCGGTGCACAGCGTGAACGCCGACGCGAGCTTCCCCTACGAGATCTCACTGGCCTTCGTGGTGGTTGTGATCTCCACCGGGTCGCGACGGATCGAGGGGGCCGTTCAGGCGGGGATGTCCTTCGCCATCATTCAGTTCCTCCTCACCTACGCACCGACCCGATTCGAGGGGATCACCCCGGTGCTCTTCGCCATCGGGGCCATGACCTACGCGGCGCATCCCGAAGGAGTGGTCGAGTACCAGAAACGCAAGTGGATGGCCCGCGTGTCGCGGCTTCTGGCTGCCTACGACGCCCGGCGCGGTGGCACGACGCCGGGTCCTCTCGGCACGGGGGCGCCGGCCCCGGCCCCGGTTCCCGGCGCGCCCGGGGTCGACGAGCTGGTGGCCGGTGGAGCGGTCGGCCTGTCCGCCGAGGCGCCTCGTGGCTGACCTGCTGCGGGTGGACGGCGTCTCCATGCGCTTCGGAGGCGTTCGGGCCCTCGACGGCGTCTCCTTCGGCGTGGCCGACGGCGAGGCCCTCGGCCTGGTGGGCCCCAACGGCGCCGGCAAGACGACCCTGTTCGACTGCGTCTGCGGGCGGATCCGGCCCAGCTCCGGGTCGGTGGCCTTCGCCGGCGTGTGCATCGACGGCATGCCCACCTATCGCCGGGCCCGCATGGGGATCGGCCGAACCTTCCAGCGTCTGGAGGTGTTCCCCGAGCTCACCGTACGCGAGCACCTGGTGGTGGCCGAGCGGGCACACCGGGGAGGCGGCGCCCTGTGGCGCGACATGTTGAACCTGGCCGGACTGCGCCAGGAAGAAGAAGCGCGCGTGCAAACGGTAATGGAGCTGGTCGGCATCGGGCACTTGGCCGACGTGCCGGTGGCCGCCCTCGGTCTCGGGACCTGTCGCCTGGTGGAGCTGGCCCGGGCGCTGGCGTGCGAGCCCAGGCTGTTGCTGGCCGACGAGCCCAGCTCGGGTCTCGACCTCCACGAGACCGACGCCCTGGCCGCCGTGTTGCGCACCGTGCAACGCCAGCGTCACATGGCCGTGCTCCTGGTAGAGCACGACCTGCAGATGGTGGCCAAGAGCGTCGACCGGCTCGTCGTCCTCGATGCGGGCCGGCTGATCGCCGAGGGGCGGTTCGACGACGTGCTGTCGGAGCCGGCCGTGCGCGAGGCCTATCTGGGCGTGGGCGTATGACCGCACCGGCCACGGCGCCGGCTCTCGAGCTGCGCCAGGTGAACGCGTCGTACAGCAACTACCGCGCACTGTTCGGCGTGTCGTTCAGCGTTCCGGAGGGCAGCGTCGTCGCCTTGCTCGGGGCCAACGGCGCGGGGAAGTCGACGGTGGCCCGGGTGGCGACGGGGCTCGTGCCCGCCACCAGCGGCCAGATCCTGATCGGCGGTCGCGATGTGACGGCGGCATCGGCGCACCGGATCGCCCGTCTCGCCGTGTCCCACGTGCCTGAGGGACGAGGCGTGTTCGGCGAGCTCGACGTCGAGGAGAACCTGGTGTTGGCCCTGCGCCGCCACGTCGGTGCCCGCCAGCTCTCGAGCGCCCTCGAATACGCCTACACCGTGCTGCCGGCCCTGGCTGCCCGGAGGCGTCAGGCGGCGGGCACGCTGTCGGGCGGCGAACAGCGCATGCTCTCGCTGGCCGGGGTGCTGGCCAGTTCGCCCCGGTTGGTGATCGCCGACGAGCTGTCGCTTGGGCTCGCTCCGGTGGTGGTGGACGCCGTGTACGAGGGGCTCAAGGCCATCCACCGGCGCGGCGCGGCGCTGCTGGTGGTGGAGCAGCAAGTCGACCGGGCCTTGTCCATGGCCGACCGGGCGGTGCTGCTGTCACGCGGCTCGGTGCACTGGCAGGGGACGCCCGCCCAGGCGCGCGCCGAGATGGAGCAGCTGTTGGTGGCCGGGTACGCTCCGCCGAACTGACGTCCCCGCTGCGGGGGGCCGGTCACGAGGAGGCGGCGCATGGGGTTGCTCGACGGCAGGGTGGCGGTGGTCACGGGGGCGGGCCGCGGCATCGGCCGCGAGATCGCACTGTGCCTGGCCGCCGAAGGTGCCTCGCTGGTGGTGAACGACCTGGGCTCCGGGCTCGACGGCTTCGGCCAGGCCGAGGACCCGGCTGCCGAGACCTGCCGGCTCGTCGAAAAGGCGGGCGGACGGGCCGAGCCCAATTACGACTCGGTGAGCGACTTCGAGGCCGCCGGCCGCATCGTGCGCCAGGCCGTCACCGGTTTCGGCAAGATCGACATCCTGGTCAACAACGCCGGCATCGTCCGCGACCGCACGTTGCTCAAGATGGAGGAGCCCGACTACGACGCCGTGGTGGCCGTGCACCAGAAGGGGACGTTCAACTGCACGCGCCATGCTGCGGTGCACATGAAGGAAGCCGGCTACGGCCGCATCGTGAACATCACGTCGTCGGCCGGCCTACGGGGCAATTTCGGCCAGACCAACTACGGCGCCGCCAAGGCGGCGATCATGGGCATGACCTTCGTGTGGGCGCTCGAGCTCGGCCGTCACGGCATCACCGTCAACGCCGTGGCCCCCGCCGGCCTCACCCGCATGACCGAGAACCTCTTCGGTGGGGCCGATGCCCCGCCCGACCAGGACCCGGCCCTCAATGCCCCGCTGGTCGCCTTCCTGGCCTCCGAGCAGGCGAGCTACGTGAACGGCCAGGTGCTCGGGCGCACCGGCTACGCCTACACCATCTTCCAGACGCCGCGGCAGGTGGCCGCCATGTGGAAGGAGGGCGGCTGGAGTCCTGCCGAGGTGGCCGAGCACTTCCACGAAGTCCTCGGCCAGCACCTGCAGCCGGTGGGCATGCCGGCCCATCCGCTGCTCGGCAAGGACAAGGGCACCGGCCAGTAACGGCCGCTCAGTTCGACGCCCTGAGCTGACGACCATTAAAATGGTCACATGGTCCGTCAACTGACTGCAACCGAAGCGAAAGCCACCCTGCTGGCCCTGCTGGACGAGGTGGCCGCCGGCGACGAGATCGAGATCACCAAACACGGGCACACGGTGGCGAAACTGGTCCCGGCCAACGGGCCGAGGACTCCAAAGGGAAGACTCAAGGGGATGGCCCGTACCGCCTGTGCCGATGCAGAGTTGTTCTCCACGGGAGAGCGGTGGAATGCCTCGTGACGACGCTTCTGCTCGACAGTCACGTCGTTCATTGGTGGGCGGCAGAACCTGAAAAGCTCAGCCCCAACGCCACACGGGCGATCGACGAATCGGACGAGCTGGCCTTGTCGGCCGTGTCCTGGTACGAGTTGGCGTGGCTGGCCCGTCATGAACGCATCGAGTTGAGTACCCCACTCCGAGCGTGGCTGGAGGCGCTGGCCAGCCACGTGCGGACTGTTGGTATCACTCCCGCCATCGCCGACACTGCCGTCGCCTTACCTTCGAGCTTCCCCGGCGACCCGGTGGACAGGATCGTCTACGCCACGGCGGTGGAGAACGGCTGGCGGCTGGTGACCAAGGACCGAGCGCTTCGCGCCCACCGTCACCCGCGGCAGGTCACGCTCTGGTAGGGCGGAGGCGCCAGGGCCCTCAGGCGTTGCGGGTGAGGATGTTCACTACCGACACGCCCGAGCCGCGCCCGCCGACGTTGTGCTGGAGGGCGACGCCCCGCCGGATGGCGACCTGGCGGTCACCTGCTTCTTCGCGAAGTTGCCAGAAGCACTCGGTGATCTGCGCCAGCCCGGTGGCCCCGATGGGATGGCCCTTGGCCAGCAGCCCCCCCGAGGGATTGACCGGGATGCGGCCGTGCAGCGCGGTCTCGCCCTCGAGTGAGGCCGGCCCGCCCTTGCCCTTCTCCACGAAGCCGAGGTCCTCGATGTCGAGGATCTCGGTGATGGTGAAGCAGTCGTGCACCTCGGCCATGTCGATGTCGGCCGGCCCCAATCCGGCCATGTCGTAGGCGCGCCTGGCCGCCAGGGTGGTAGCGGGAAGTCCGACGAAGCTCGACTTCTCGTGCAGATAGGGGTGGTCGGTGGCCACGCCGAAGCCGGCCACGTACACCGGCTTGTCCGTGAACTCGTGCGCGTGTTCGGCCGAGGTGAGCACCACGGCCGCCGCCCCGTCGGTCTGCGGGCAGCAGTCGAGCAGCCGGAGCGGGGTGCACACCACGGGGGAGGCCAGCACCTGTTCGACGGTGACCTCGCTCTGGAAGTGGGCGTAGGGGTCGAGACACCCGTTGTGGTGGTTCTTCACCGCCACCGAGGCCAGCATCTCGGGGGTGGTCCCGAACTCGTACATGTGGCGGGTGGCGAAGGGTGCGAACAGCACCGGGGCGGTCTCGCCCCGGTTGTACAACGGATGGCCGGCAGCGGCCCGCGCCAACAGACCCTCCTGGGTCGACTTGTCGCGCATCTTCTCGACCCCGATGACCAGCACCACGTCGTGCACGCCGCTGGCCACCACCATGGCCCCGATGCGGAAGGCGTCCGACCCGCTGGGACAGGCGTTCTCCACCCGGGTGCAGGGGACGCCTGCCAGGCCGAGGGCGGTGGGCACGGTGTTGCCGCCGATGCCCTCTTGTCCCCACAGCGAGCCGCGCTGGGTGGCCACGATGACGGCGTCGATCTCCGGCGTGCCCCTGTCCACTCCTGCCATGGCGGCGGCGAAGGCGCCAGCGGCCATCTGCTCGTAGCTCTGTTCGAACAGCTCGCCCATCTTGATGAGCCCGGCGCCCACCACCGCCACCTTGTTCCAGCTCATGGCGAGACCTCCTGTGCCACCGTGCGGTCGTCCGAGGAGGACGAACCCTCCTCCCGAAACGCCTTGTACCCGTAGACGGGGATGCCACGCTCCAGGGCGTAGCGGCGCAGGCTGAGGACCACCTCGTCGCCGACGGCGAGCGACGAGGAATCGGCCGACACCCCTTGGACCATGAGCCGCGCCCCGTCCTCCAGGTCGACGACCACGAGCGGCAGCGGCGCCTCGAAGGGCGGCGGCATGGTCTGGTTGACGACGAAGGTCTGCACCGTCCCCCGCCGCGCCAGGCGTACCACCTCCAGCCGGTCGCCGCCGCAGCTGATGCAGCGCGGATGGATCGACGGTGGCGTCGAAACGCTGCTGCACACCTGACAGCGCGCCCCTTCGAGCGAGAGCATCTCCACGTTGCCGCGCACGAACGCCGCGCCCCCGGGCGGCACCCCCATGGCGATGGGGTCGGTCTGCGGGCGCAGCTGGCCCCGTGCTTTCAGCACCGCCGGGTAGGCGGCCGCCCGGCCCACAGCCAGCACGGCGCCGGCCGACTCGGAGCCGGGTACCGCACGCGTCACCTCCAGCGCCACCGCGGTGGCCCGTCCGCCGCCGTAGCCGACCAGGCCGAGGGGCCCGGGTGTGGCGAGGGCGGCGGCGGCCCCGACAAGGGCGGCAGCGGCGCCGGTGTCACCGAGCTCGCTCTGCACGGCCCCCGACACGAGGGTCCCCCCCAGGCGCTTGGCGGCGGCACCGGCCAGCTTCCCGTCGGGGTCCGACACCGACCAGCGGTCCGGGCCCTGGAGCTCCTTGCCCACCGCCGACACCAGAGGGATGAAGACCTCCTCACGGAACAGCCGGCCGTCGTAGACGTCGCCGGTGGCCCGGTCGTCGTCGCCCCGGTAGCGGTCGACCACCGCCATGCTGCGCGTCGCCCGCGAGAGCAGGCGGGCCGGTGGTCCCGATCCGTTGCGCTCCGAGGACGGCAGCCGCTCGAGCACCAGTGCGGCCGCCCCAGCGCCGGTGGAGGCCTCGCCGGCGGTGCCGAGGCCGGGCAGCAGCGCGTCGGACGCCACCACCACCGCCACCTCGACGTGCCCGGCGGCCAGCGCGTCCCAGGCGGCGACGAGCGCTTCCATGCCGGCGTGCGGCGATCCCGAGCACAGCGCACCGGCGATGTCGGGTGCGAGCCCGAGTGCGACGGTCAGAAAGGCGTGGCTCGGTCCCTCGGCGAACGGCGGCCGGGTGGTGCCCCACCACAGCCCCGACACTGCAGCTGCCTCGACGCCGGCGCTGCGCATGGCCCGCTCGGCCGCCGCCCACGCCAAGGTGAGCGTGTCCTCGTCGGCGTCGCACACGCCCACCGTGCCCTTGCCACCGCCGGCGGCCCAGACCTTCGACGCCTCCGCCGGCGAGAGGCGGAGACCCGGGGCGGCCACCCCCACTGCGCTCAGGCCGACGGCCACGGTCGGACGGTCGCTCACCGGCGCACCTGCTTCCACGCCGATCCGGCCGGCGTCCGCCCGCCGAGCAGGGCGGTGCCGACGAAGTTGCGCTGGATCTCCACCGTGCCGGCGCCGATGCACAAGCCGCGCACGTCGCGGTAGGCGCGCTCGATCGGGTACTCGCGCGAGTACCCGTAGCCGCCGAGCAGCTGCAGGGCCTCGTCGCACACCTGTTTGGCCGCCAGGTTGCAGGCGATCTTGGCCATGGCCGACTCGAGCGGCGGCGGGGTGCCACCCCGGCCGGCCAGCACCAGCGCCCGCTGGAGCAGCAGGCGTGCC
>DATHCF010000058.1:0-12322 GCA_035319705.1 Acidimicrobiales bacterium
GGGTCGACGAGCTCGTGTGCCTCGAGCACGTCGAGGGCCCGGGCCATGTCCCACAGGTTCTGGGTGAGCGGGCTCCATCCCGCCATCACGGCGTGGACCAGGTTGGTGTCACAGGCGTAGTGGTCCGGCGGGTTCCAGTCCTGGCGCTGGCCGAAGCAGCGCAGGTCGGGCGCGAGCACCACGTAACCACGCCTCGCCAGTTGGTGGGCGTAGTCGCCGTTCGGTGCCTCGGTGCTGGCCAGCCCCACCACCAGGTCCTTGCCCGGCCCGTGCCCGTGCACGGCCAACACGGCCGGCCCGGGGGCCTTGCGCTGGTGGGGGACGAGCAGATGGGCGGGCACCGACATGGTGTCCTCGGTGTCGAACACCACCAGCTGGCGCCGGTATCCCTCGCACTCCACCTGTTCGATCGTCTCCAGCTCGAGCGGTACTCGCTCCGGCAGGCGACCGAGCAGCTCGAGCAGGCGAATCCGGCACCGCGCCCGCCAGGCCAGCAGGGCATCGGCGTCGCCGGCGGCGGGGAAGGGGTCGACCTGTTCCGTGCGGGCCAGTTCCACCATCCAGGCGTGCCAGGGCGAGAAGTTGCGTCCGCCGGCGCCTACGTCAGCCACTGGACGACAGTGGTTGCCAGCTCTGCTCCACGACCCAGCAGGTGCCCTGGACCAAGTGCTGCCAGGTCAAGTCGCACAGCGAGGACGGCGGCTGGTTGTTGTGCAGCTCCACCACTTGGTACTGCGACGGCCCGGCGTAGCGGTCGGGCCCGTAGCTGAGCAACGGCGACCAGGTGCCGGGGTAGTTCTGGATCCGGGACATGGCCTCGACGAAGGTGCGGCGGTTCAAGTCACGCCCCGCCATGGTGGCGGCAGTGGCGAACAGCTCGACGGCCTGGCACCAGCCGGCGATCGGCCCTTGCTCCTCGATGTAGATCGAAGGCTTCTCACCGGCGACGTACATCGTCTGGCCGGGGAGGGGCTTGGGGTTGGCGGCGTGCCAGGTGTCGAAGCAGCTCTGCACGCCCTGGTCGTAGCCGCCGACTCCCACCACCGACACGGGGCCGTCCACCCCTCCCAGGGTCAAGGTGGTGACGCCCTGCTGGCCGTTCAGGGCGTCCTCAAAGGGGAAGGGTATGAGCCCGAGCGTGACGTCGATGCTCGACTGGTAGTCCGACAGCAGCAGCTTGGGGTAGTAGTTCTGCGCCGACTCCTGTCCCAGATAGGCGAACAACGAATTGAAGGGCATGAGCGGGATGACCGACTGCACACCGGCGGCCTTCATCCGTTGCACGATGATGGGGGCCGCCGCGTCCACCGCAGCGGTGTCGTCGGGGTTGGTGGGGATGGTCTGGATCATGGGTGCGGGCAACCCGGCGGCGGCGATGTCGGGCAGCAAGTAGTCGTCGAGGGCGATCTGGTCGCTCTGGTCGTCTCCGGCCACGATGGCCACCTTGCGTCCCCCCCCGAGCAGCCCGCTGCTCTTTCCCCACGAGACCACGGTGGCCAGGATGTCGCCCTGGTCGGGACCCAACCACCACAGATAGGGCGCGCCCGCTTCGGTGTACTCGGTGACGGTGGTCCAGTCCCCGATGAACGGGGTGTGGCCTTGCTCGGCGACGCACAGCTCGTCGTCACCGGTGTACGAGCCCACGCCGTCGAGGACGGCGAAGACCCCGGGGCTGCCCTCGGTCCACTGTTTGCACAACGCCAGCATGCCGGCCTCGTTGGTGGGGTCGAAGTCGGCGATGATGGGGTTGATCTTCCGGCCGTCGATGCCGCCATGGGCGTTGATGGCGTTCACGAAGATGTGGATGGCTTTGGTCTGGGCGGTGAACTCGGCGTCACCGGCGAAGCCGATGTCGCCGGACAAGGAGGTCAGGTTCGACACCGGGAAGCCCACGTTGATGGTGTCGCCGACCACGCCGCGCGACGAGGTGGACGCCTGGTCCACCCCCACGCCGCTGGGCGTCAGCTTGACCGGCGTGCTACCGGTGACCGGCGGGGGCTTCGAGGACGACACGGCGTAGACGACTGCCCCCACCACCGCCAGCACCACCAGGACGCTGGCTGCTTGCACCAGCGGGGAGCGCCGGCGCATCCGGCGCCAGGCTCGCAGCGCCGGTCCTCCTCTGGCCATCATCCTCCCCGTGCGCCGGTGCCCCCGCCCCGGCCTTCCC
This sequence comes from Acidimicrobiales bacterium, assembly GCA_035319705.1. Classification (GTDB taxonomy): domain Bacteria; phylum Actinomycetota; class Acidimicrobiia; order Acidimicrobiales; family UBA8190; genus UBA8190. Next base: position 2,171 of record DATHCF010000058.1, read on the forward strand.
CCGGGTCACCATAAGGCCTGCCGAAGGACCGTTGTGCGCGACTTGTCCAGTGGGGCAGCATAGGCACCATGGTCGTTCGGGGGGCCGATTTGGACGTCCGTCCGCTCACGCCCAACATCGGAGCGGAGATCGCCGGGCTGGACCTGTCGAAGCCGCTCGGTGACGAGGTGGTGGCCGACGTGCGCGCCGCGCTGGGACGCCACTTGGTGCTGTTCTTCATGGACCAGGACCTGGACCCCGAACAGCAGGCGGCGTTCGCCCGGCAGTTCGGCCAGCTGACCCCGGCGCATCCGGTCATCGCCTCCATCGAGGGCCACCCCGAGGTCCTGCCCATCGACAGCCGCCAGGACCGGGCGTCGTGGTGGCACACCGACGTCACCTTTCTCGGGACCCCGCCTCTCGGGTCGATCCTGCACATGCGCGAGCTTCCCCCGGTGGGTGGCGACACCATGTGGGTCAGCATGCAGGCCGCCTACGACGCCCTGTCCGAGCCGGTGAGGGACCTGTGCGACCGCTTGATCGCCTGGCACCACGACGCCTTCTTCTCCGCCGACGTCGATGCCAAGGGAGGCTTCGAGTGGGACGGCGAATGGCACGACCGGCTGTACCCGGCCGATCACCCCGTCGTGCGCACCCATCCCGAGACCGGGCGCAAGGGGCTGTTCGTGAACCCCCAGTTCACGCGCTTCGTCGGTGGCATGTCCCCGCTGGAGAGCGATGCCTTGCTCGACATGCTCTACCGTCACTGCCAGAAGCCTGAGTTCAGCTGCCGCTTCCGCTGGCGCAACGGTGCGGTGGCCTTCTGGGACAACCGCGCCACCTGGCACTACGCCGTGGACGACTATGGCGACGCCTTGCGGGTGGCCCACCGGGTCACCCTGCGCGGCGACCGTCCCTACGGCCCGGCCAAGCCCCCAGCCGGCTGAGCGGGAGCGAGCGGACCGGTGGCTCGCAACACGTCCTCGCTGGCACCCAGGTAAGCCTCGAGCGCCAGCGGATCGCGGCGCACCACCTCCGGGGGACCGGCCGACACGATGGTGCCGGTCTGCATGACCACCGCACGGTCGCACAGCTCGAAGGCAAGTGGCACGTCGTGCTCGACGAGCAGGACGGTGCATCCGGTCATGTGCTGCAGCCGGCGCAGAAGAGGAACGAACGCCTCGGCTTCGCGCTGGGCGATGCCGGCGGTGGGCTCGTCCAACAGCAACAGCCGGGGGCTGGCCAAGACGATGGAGGCCAGATCCACCACCCGCCTGGTCCCCGTTGAGAGCTGGCCGATGCGGCGATGACGGAAGGCGCCGAGGCGGAAGGACCCGATCACGGCGTCGACGTCGGCACGCTTGACCCGCTCGGATCGTCGGGCCCATGGGAGCTGGAAGGTGATCGACACCACGTCGCTCGAGTTCCGGCCGTCCTCGGAGAGCAGCAGCGTGTCCTCCACCGTGAGCTCGGGAAACAGCCGCGCGTCCTGAAAAGAGCGCACCAGGCCCATGGCCGCCCGTTCCTCCGGCAGCATGTCGTCGAGCCCCTCGCCGTCGAGCACCACGCGCCCTGCCGACGGGGTGACCAGCCCGGAGATGGCGTCGAGCAACGTGGTCTTGCCCGAGCCGTTCGGGCCCACCAAGGCCACCACCTCTCCTGGTGACAGCTCCAGGCTGACGCCGTCCACCGCCCGCACCCCGCCGAAACTGACCGCCAGCTCGCTGATCTCCAGGTGGGCGGGGCCGGTACCCGATCCGGTCACGGCACCGCTCCCGCCGGATGGGCCCGGGCGCGCTCCACGCCCGCTGCCACCAGGTCGCCCAGGCGATGGAGGAGCTCGGCCATGCCGCCGGGCAGGTACAAGATGAAGGCCAGCAGGCCCACGCCGCTGGTGAGGAACTCGGTGGTGGTGGTGGTCCCGAAGATGGCGGGCAGGCCGACCAGGTAGATGGCCCCCATCACCGCCCCGGAGATGGAGTCCATGCCGCCGATCACCACCATGGACACCACCAGCAACGACACGGTGGGGTCGAAGGTGTCGACGCTGAAACGTCCCAGCCCGAAAGCCAGGCACACCCCGGCGTATCCGGCCACGAAGCCGGACAACACGAAGGCGAGGAGCTTGGTGCGCGTCACGTGGATGCCGGCGGCCGACGCCGAGACTTCGTTGTCGCGCACGGCGATGAGGCGGCGGGCAATGCCCCGGTCGCGCCACACGCGCACCATGAGGACGGTGGCGACCAGTACGCCCAGCGAGAACCAGGCCAAGGACCGCGCCGAGGCCAGCTGGATACCGAAGAACGACGGGCTGGGCATGAGCGTCGACTGTGGGTCGGGCAAGCCGGTGCACAGCCGACGATTCAGAAGTGGCAGCGTGAAGCAGGTGGTGGGCAGCACCGAGGTCTGCATGAACAAGGCGAAGCCCAACGTGCTGACGGCCAGGTACAGGCCTCGAATGCGAAGCGCCGTCAACCCGATGACGGCGGAGACGGCCGCCCCGGCCAACCCGCCCACCACCAGCAACACGACCAGCGGCAGGCCCCGGCCGACGTGGGCGGCCACGTCGGCTCCCACCGCCACCAAGGCGAACTGGCCCAGCGACACCTGCCCGGCCCACCCGGTGAGCACCGTCAGCGAGAGGGCGATCATCCCGTACACGCAGATCTGGGTCATGTCGAAGGCATTGCCCACCGACAGGATCAGAGGAAGAGCGGCTGCCGCCACCACGGCGGCCACCGTTCCCCCGGTGCCCACCCGGCGCCGCAGCCCGCTGGTCTCGTAGCGGAACGACGACGTCCCTGCTGCCCACGAGGCGCGTTCGGCGGTACGGACGCTGCGTTGCAGCGAGGTGGTGCGCACCACCAGGGCCACCTGCAGCAACAGGAACAGGATCAGTTCGACCTGGGCCGCGCCGGTGGAGGGGTTGGTGAGGTTCCACAGCAGCACTTCTTGGACCACGCCGACGCCGATCCCGGCGGCGAACGCCATCGGCAGGCTCACCATGGCGCCCAAGATGGCGGCCAGCAGGGCCAGCAGGAGCAGCCCCGGGCTCAGCACCTGGGTGAGCACGCTCGTCTGCCCGGGCGAGGTGAGCACGGCAGTGAAGGCCGACAGCGCCCCGGCCAGCATCCAGGCCACAGTGGAGGTGCGTCGCACCCAGATGCCCGACAGGCGAGCCGAGTCGGCGTTCTCGGCGCCGGCTCGCATGGCCAGGCCCCACGGCGAGAAACGGATGAAGGCGGCCAGAGCAGCCACCACCAGCGGCGCCACCATCAAGCTCAGCACTTCGGCGGGGGTGATGCGGAGGGTGCCGATGGTGAAGCTCCAGTCGATGGGCACGGGGAAGGGCTCGTACAGCTGCTTGGGCCGGATGAAGGGCAGGGCGGTGAAGAGGTACAGCAGCTGTGACAGCCCGATGGTGGCCACCATGACCAACACCCGTGGACGGGCGAAGATGCGCCGCAATAGCAGCTCGGACAGTGCCCCGGCGGCACAAGCCAGGGCCAGCGACAGCACCAGGGCGAACCAGTAGTTGAACCCGAAGTCGACTGTGCACTTGACCAGGAACACGGCCGCCACCATGCCGAGTTGCCCCTGGGCGAAGTTGAGCACCCGGCTGGTCCGGTACACGAGCACGAGGCCCACGGCCAGAAGCCCGTAGTCGAGGCCGATGATGGCGCCTTCGAGGAGGACCGACGGCGGAAGGGACATGGACTGTCAGTGCGGGCTGGCGACGGTGGCGTCGTGCGCACCCAGCCGGATCACGGCCAGTGCGGCCTCGTCCCACCGCGGGCGCAGCCGCCGGTAGTGCTCCGAAAGCGTCGGCTCCGGAGTGCCTTGGCTGGTGACAGGATCGAGGTCGTCCAGCCGCCAGGTGAGACCGAGCGCTCGGGCCCCGATGATGGCCGCTCCGGCCAAGGCGGCTTCGCCCGACCGCCGGCGCAGCCAGGCGAGCCCGCTTACCGCAGCCAGGATCTCCAACCACAGAAGGCCGGTGGCGCTGCTTCCGCCCACTGCCAAGGCCTCGGCCGACCGACCGTGCCGGGCCATGGCCTCGAGGCACCGCGTCAGCTCGCAGGCCACCGCCTCGAGCGCGGCCCGGGCCACCGCGCCGGCGTCGTGCTGGGCGCCCAGACCCACCAGGGCAGCACCGGCGCCATCGTGCCACCAGGGGGCACGAGCGCCGAACAACCACGGAAGGACGACCAGTCCGTCAGCCCCGGGCCCGACGTTCTCGGTTGCCACCAGTAATTGCTCCACCTCGGTGCCGGTGAAGGTGGCCAACCACTCGAGCAGGGAACCAGCAGCTGACACCCCGCCTTCGAGCAACCATCCGTCGGCGGCGGCGCGGGTGATCGAAAGCTCGGACGGCAGAGGGTCGGGCAGACGGTCCACCGGCAGCGACACGTTGGCCGTGGTGCCCCACGCCACCATGGCCCGACCCGCTTCGGCGCCGCTGCCCAGTACTTCACTCGGGCGGTCGGCCGCCCCCAGGACCACGGGAGTGCCGGGCGGAACGCCGAGGGCGCGCCCTTCGGCTTCGCCGGCCTTTCCCACCACCGTCCCGGCGTTCACCACCGGAGGCAGCAGCTCGGCGTGGTCTCGAGCCAATGCCACAACCTGGCCGTGCGCGTCGTAGAGACCAGTGGCCGACGCCATGGTGCTGTCAGTGGCCAGCTCGCCACACAAACGCCAGGCGACGAGATCACGCGGGCCCACCAACCAGCGAGCCCGATCAAGGCGCGAAGGCTCGTGACGTGCCAGCCATGCCATCTTGGCGGTCAACGACGCCCCGTCGAGAGGGGGGCCGGTGACGCACACGCCTTTCGGCGCCAGCTGTCTCTGTCTCCTGAGCTCCACTGCCTCCTCGGTGGCTCGGCGGTCGGACCACACCAGGGCAGCCCCGATGGGATCGCCTCCACCGTCGACCGGTACGAAGGTCTGGCGGGCGCCGGTCAGCACGACCGCTTCCGGCGCCGCCGCTGCTCCGGCCGGCCTGTCGCCCATCGTCTGGCGGCAGCCCTCGACCACCGACGCCCACCAACTGTCGGGATCCTGCTCGACGCGTCCGCTTGGTCCGTGCACGGTCCGAAGCGGCACCCGACCGGCTGCCAGCATCCCGGTCTCGTCCCACAGTGCGACCTTGGTGACCGAGGTCCCCAGGTCCACGGTGAGCAGCCGTGTCATCGAAGGTGCACGAGCTCGGACAGCTGCTTGGCCAACCCGCCGGGAGAGGGGTCCAGAAGCAGCCGGCGCCCCACGGCCATACCGGCCCCACCGCCGTCCATGACGTCGGACAACTCGGCGAGCAGCGCCTGTCGCTCGGACTCGGCGTCGGCACTGGCGAGCGGGCCGCCGAGGAAGAGGACCGGAACGCCTACCGATCGCACGACCCGCTTGACGGCGGCGCGACGGGCGGGGCCCGGGGCGGCCTCCGGCACCGGCAGCTTGAGCAGTGGTGCCCCCATGTCGTGCGCGATGACGGCGGCGCGCACCACGGCGTCGCCATGGCGGCACAGGCGCCCGTGCGACCATGGCAGGAACTCGACCATGGCCTCCAGTCCGCGGTCCGCTGCCTCCTCGATCACCCGACCGGCCATCTCCAGGGCGTCGGCCGTACGGCCGTCCTCCATATCGATGCGGACCATGAGCTTGACCCCGCTCCACCCCTCGGCCTCCGCACGGGCCACGCTGATCACCTGGCGATCGTCCAGCTCGAAGACGGAGCCGGCCAGACCGGTGCGGTTCAGCGACAGGTAGGTGCGATGGGCAGGGCTCAGCGCCCCGTTGGCGCGCAGGTCGGCCAGCGGCTGGGCGCTGGCCAGGATGCCGTCGCAATAGGGAAGAACGTCGTGCAGCGCCCGCAGGTACTCGTCGTATTGCTCGATGGTGACCACGCCGCGCGCCCGGTGGTCGGCGGCCACGATCAGGGCGGGGGCCCCGAGTCGTCGCACCACGGTCATTCGAGTCCTGCCAGCCGGTCCACCACTTTGGCCAGCACCGAGAAGTCTCGGCGGCCGAAGCCGGCCGCCGACGCTGCGGTGAGGACCTGGCGCACGGCGGCGGTGGAGGACAGGGGCACTCCGGATCTGGCCGCATAGGCCAGCGCCAAGTCGAGATCCTTGGCCATGAGGTCCGTCATGAACCCGGGCTGCCAGTCGTGGGAGGCCGGACTGTCGGGGATCGCCCCGGGAACCGGCAAACGGGTGCGCACCGCCGTGCAGTCGCCCGTCGAGTGGGTCAGGACTTCGAGGAGCTTCGCCGGATCGACCTGGGCGCGCCGTGCCAGGGCGGTGGCCTCGGCCGTGGCCAGCATCTGGGCGGCGTACACCAGGTTGTTGCACAGCTTGACCACCTGGCCCAAGCCGGGCCCGCCCACGTGCACCACCATGCCGGCCATGGGTGCGAAGGCGGCGCGTGCCGCCTCCAGGGTGGACCCGTCCCCGCCCACCATGAAGGTGAGGGTGCCGGCCCGCGCCCCGGCCGTGCCGCCCGAGACCGGCGCGTCGAGGTAGCGCGCGCCGGTGGTGCCCACCCGTTCGTGCTGTGCCCGTTCCACGTCGGGGTCGATCGTCGAGCAATCGACCACCGTCTTCCCCGGGCCGAGGGCGGCGAGCATGTCGTCCACCACCGACACCACGTCAGGAGAGTTGGGCACGCAGAGGAAGGTCACCTCGGCATGAGCGGCCACTGCCGCCGCCCCGCCGGCATCGATGGCGCCCCTGTCCACGGCGGCGTCGATCGGCCCTCGGCTCCGGGACGCCACCGCCACCTCGTGCCCCGCCGTGACGAGGTGGCCGGCCATGGGCAGGCCCATGGCTCCGAGCCCGATGAAGCCGAGCTTCATGTGGGGAACTGGGGGAGCCATTGGCGGGTCCCGGCCAACAACTCGTCGATCATGTGCTCGGTCACCTCCATGTCCCCGCGTCCGGCCAGCGGGTCGAGAGCGAATGCGGCGGAGACGAGCCGGCGGTCCCCGCTGAGGGCGGCCTCGACGGTCAGCTCGTTCACGACGGCGTGCCGGTGGACCAGCTCGGCCATGGCTGCCGGAAGGTGCGGGCGGTCGCGACCGGCGATGCCGTTGGCGTCCACCACGCAGATCGATTCGACCGCCGCATCTTGAGGCGCGTCAGGGACGTGACCGGCGTTCGGGAGGTTGAGCGGAAGCTCCCGGCGCGTCCCGGTGAGCAACGAATCGATCACCGGTGCCACCAGCTCGCCCGAGTCCCACGTGGGAAGTGGCTCGGTCCCTGACAGTACGGTCTCCACCTCCGCCTCGAACTCCGCCTGGTCCTCCTGGCGCTTCTCGATGGACGTGACCTTTATGTTCCAGTGGGCCCCCCACCCCGACTCCTCGGTCAGCACCGACGGGAGGAACTCGGCCACGTGCCGGTCGCCGGCGGCGGGCAGAGCACCGAAGCGCTCGAGGAGCGCCAACTTGAGGACGTGTCGCTGGACGAAGTCGGCCACCGTGAACGGGTCGGCCGGCGGGCGCCTCGGGTCCGGCCGCACGGCATCGATGCCGCCGAGCTCCTCGACCATGTCCCGAAGCATGGCCAGACCGTCTTGGCCGTCGATGTCGAGCACGCTCACCACCGGGAGGTGATTGACACCGGCCACCGTGGGGCGCACGACGTGGTGCGGCTTGCCGAGAGCGATGGCCAAGTCCATGCAGAAGTTGCTCACCTCGTGGCACAGGCCGACGGCCTTGACCGTGGTCTCCCGGCACACCGCCCGGGTGAGACAGGCCATGGGGTTGGTGATGTTGAGCATCCAGGCATCGGCGCAGACCTGCTCCATGTCCCGGGCGATGCCCACCAGCACCGGGACGTTGCGCAGCGACCGGTTGATGCCTCCGGGGCCGACGGAGTCGCCCACCGATTGCACGATGCCGTGACGGGCGGGCACCTCGAGGTCGACCGCCATGGAGGCGAAGCCACCGGTGGAGATGGTGACCACCACGAAGTCCGCACCTTCCAAGGCTGCCCGCTGGTTGGTGGTGGTGACGACGCTGGCCTTGCTGTCGGTCTGCTCGACCGCCCGCCGGGCATAGGCGCCGAGGCGGTCCAGGGCCCGGGCGTCGATGTCCTCCAGGACCAGCCGCATGCCGGCCAGGGCGGGGACGCCGAGCAGGTCGGTGACGAGCTTGGGTGCCCACTGGTAACTGCCACCGCCGACGATGGTGACCTGCACGCGCACAACCCCCCGAACCGGCCACCACCTCGGTCCGAGGCGCCGTGCCCGCTCCCGTGTCAGGCTACTGCGCACCGACACCGAAATCGCAGGCCAAGGAGGCAAACCCAAGGAGGCAAACATGGCCCTGCCACTGCTGACCGTCACCCAGGTGGCGCCGTACCAAGGTGGCCCCGCCGGCGTGCACGGTGTGCTCGGCCAGGCTGCAACGGCCATGGCGGAGCTGGGGGCCATGGCCGGTCTGGAACCGCGGGCCGTGCGCGATGTCGGCGGCCTCGACCCCGGCGTGCTGGCGGCCGGGGGAGTGCTGGCGCTGTTCACCATCGGCGAGACGCCGTGGTCACCGGCCCAGCGGGCAGCCATCGTCGAGGCGGTGGACGACGGCCGACTGGGCGTTCTGGGCATCCATTCGGCCACCGACGCCTGCCGTGACTGGGAGGCCTACGGGTCGTTGTTGGGCGCCCGCTTCGACGGCCATCCGTGGACCCAGGACTTCACCGTGGAGGTGTTGGAGAAGAACCATCCCGCCACCGGCCACTGGGGCGCCTGTTTCGACTGGCGCGACGAGGTCTATCTCTTCAGCCGTCTGCGCTCTGACGCCAGCGTCCTGCTGCAGGTGGCAGAGGACCAGCTCGACATGACCGTCCCCGGCGCGCGCCGGCCGTCGCACGGGTTCCCGCTGTGCTGGTGCCACCGCCGAGGCCGGGGCCGGGTCTTCTACACCGCCCTCGGCCACTTCCCCGCGGCCTGGGAGACGCCGGAGTATCTCGCCCATCTCGCCGGTGGGCTGCGGTGGCTGCTCGAGGACGGTTGACCGGCTACGACGGAAGGGAGTTTCTCCGGGCCACCTCGCCGATCCACCGGGCGCTCGGCTTGGCCCGGCGCTCGAAGCTCCGGCGGTCGACGGCGTACAGACCGAGCTTGGGCCGGAACCCGTGGGCCCATTCGAAGTTGTCGAGCAGGCTCCACACGAAATAGCCACGCAGGTCGACGCCGTCGGCCAGGCAGCGCAGGGCCCCGGCCAGGGCCCCGGCCATGTACTCCACGCGCTCGGCGTCGTCCTCGGTGGCCACGCCGTTCTCGGTGACCACCACCGGCAGGCCGGTGTAGGCGGCGGTGCGGCGCACGGTGTACTCGAGCGCCTGCGGCCAGAACTCGTACCCCATGGCGGTCTTCTTCACCGCCGGGTCGTCCGCGCTCTGGCCTTCGGGGCCGAAGTGGATGCGGGTGTAGCACTGCACGCCCACGTAGTCGTCCCCCTCCGCGGCGCGCAGGAAGAAGTTCTCCAGGATCTCCTCGGCCGCCTGGCGCACCTGCTCGCCGCCCTCGTCGGCCACCAGCTCGGCCATGGACAGCGTGAGCCCGACCGGGAACCGGCCGGGGCCCGAGCGCAGCGCCTCTGCCGCCAGCCGGTGGGCGCGCGCCAGTGCCTCGTTGACGGCCAGGTGGCGCTGGAGGTCGTCCTTCACCCCCGGCGGGAACTGTCCGACGGTGTAGCCCATCACCCCCACCACGTTGGGCTCGTTGAGCGTGCAGGCCCGGTCGATCTGGTCGCCCAGATGCGCCCCGGCCCGGGCCACGAACCGGGCGAAGCGCTCGGGGGCGTCGGGTGCTTCCCAGCCACCGCGCCGCGCCAGCCACGTCGGGTTGGTGAAGTGGTGGAAGGTGACGACGGCCTCGATGCCACGCTCGTGACATCCCGCGCACATGCGGCGGTAGTGGTCGAGGGCCGACAGCGAGAACTCGCCGTCGGCCGGCTCGATGCGGCTCCATTCCAAGGAGAAGCGGTAGGCGCCCAACCCGGTGGACGCCACGAGGTCGAGATCCTCCTCCCACCGGTGAAAGGAGTCACAGGCGTCGCCGCTCGACTCGGCGCAGCCCGAGGCCGGGTCGTGCTCCCACTCCCACCAGTCGTTGTTGACGTTGCCGCCCTCGATCTGATGCGCCGAGGTGGCCGTCCCCCAGCAGAACCCTTCG
>DATHCF010000059.1:0-3262 GCA_035319705.1 Acidimicrobiales bacterium
CCCGCCAACGGGCTCGGTCCCAACGTGCTGTTGCAGGACAACCCCCTCGTGGCCCTGCACCCGCCGCTTCTGTACCTCGGCTTCGTCGGGTTCACCGTGCCCTTCGCCTTCGCCGTGGCGTCGCTCGTGACCGGGCGCCTCGACGAGGACTGGCAGCTGGCTACCCGGCGCTGGACGCTCTGTGCCTGGGCCTTTCTCACCGTGGGCATCCTTCTCGGTGCCTGGTGGTCGTACCTGGTGCTCGGATGGGGCGGGTTCTGGGCGTGGGACCCGGTGGAGAACGCGGCGGTGCTGCCGTGGCTGTGCGCCACCGCCTACCTGCACTCCGCCCTGGTGCAGGAGCGCCGCGGCCTGTTGCGCGTGTGGAACCTGTCGCTCGTCGTCGCCACCTTCTCGCTCACCATCCTCGCCACCTTCCTCACCCGCTCCGGCGTCATCCAGTCGGTGCACGCCTTCTCCGAGTCCGACCTCGGTCCGCTGCTGCTCGGCTTCTTCGCCTGCGTGCTCGTGGTGGGGGTGGGGCTCATCGCCTGGCGCGGCGACCGGCTGCGGTCCCCCTCGGGCATCGACGCGCCGGTGAGCCGGGAGGGCGCCTTTCTCTTGAACAACCTGCTGTTCGCCGCCCTCGCCTTTGTGGTGCTGCTCGGCACGGTCTTCCCGCTTCTGTACGAGGCCTTCACCAATCAGCAGGTGACGGTGGGGGCGCCGTACTTCGACACCATGACGCTTCCCATCGGGCTCGCCCTGCTGTTGCTCATGGCGGTGGGACCGGCCCTGTCCTGGCGCAAGGCCGATGTCGGCACGCTCGGCCGGCGCCTTCTGGTGCCGGCCTGGGCCGGCACCGCCGTGGTGGCGGGCTGCGTGCTGGCCGGTGTGCGCGGGCTCGGGGTGCTCGTGGCCTACGGCTTGGCCGGCTTCGCCTTCAGTGCCAACGCCCGGCAGCTGGCGCTGGCCGTGCGCGCCGCCCACAGGGCCGGAGCGCGCGCCTGGCGGGGACTGGTTGGGCGGGCCAACGGGGGCATGGTGGTGCACCTGGGCGTGGTCGTCATCGCCGTGGCACTGGCGTCGGCCACCTCTTTCGCCCACCGCACACAGGTGAACCTGCGGCCCGGGTCGAGCGCCACCGTCGACGGCCAGCGCGTGACCTTCCTCACCTTGGCCGAGTCGAAGACGCCGGCGCGCACCGCTACCGAGGCGTTGGTGCTCGTGAACGGCCACGGCCCCTACGTGCCCGCGGTGAGCCAGTTCGGCGCCGGCACCGACGCCGTGGGCACACCGGCGGTCGACTCGAACCCGCTTCTCGACGTGTACCTGACCATCGACTCCCTTCCGGCCAGCGCCGGTGGGCCGGTGGGTATCGGCGTCACCGTGCAGCCGCTCGTGGCGTGGCTGTGGGTAGGCGGGGCCGTGCTGGCCATCGGCGCCGTGCTGGCCATCGTGCCGGGGCGCCGTCGCCGGCCCACCGATGCGGTGTCGGCGCCCCCGTTCGTCGAACCCGCAGGAGAGGCGCGCCGTGCCCCGGCCCGAGCGGCGGCCGACACGGCCGGCGCCGGCGGCGCCGCTCACGACGATCGGCTCCTGGTCGGTGCCGCCTCCGAGAGCGCATCCGGTGGGTCGTCGCCACCGGTCGCATGACCGCCGTGCAGCAGGCCCCAGCCCCGGCACCCGCGCCCGCCGCGCCCGCCGCGCCCGCGGCGGGAAGCCCGCGCCGGCGGCACCCGGCGCGCTGGATCGCAGGGGGCGTGCTCGTCGTCGGTGCCGCACTGGTGGTGCTCTTGGCCACCAGGGCTCCGGAGGTGGCGACCGAGGCGGCCACGCCGCTGCTCGGCCACGAGGCCCCGGCACTGCAGGGCACGACGCTGACCGGCCAGCGCTTCGACCTCGCCGCGTTGCGGGGCCGCTTCGTGGTGGTCAACTTCTTCGCCAGCTGGTGTGCCCCGTGCCAGGAGGAGGAGCCCGGCTTGGTGACCTTCGCCGATCACCACCGCGGCCCACAGGACGCGGCGCTCGTCGGGGTCGTGTTCGACGACACCGCTTCGGACGCCCGCAGCTTCATGGCCGGCGACGGCGCCGACTGGCCGGCGCTCTCGGACCCCGGGGGGGCCTTGGCGGTGGACTACGGCGTGCGCGCCCCGCCCGAGACCTTCATCGTCTCGCCCGAAGGCGTGGTGGTGGCGCACCTCGACGGCCCGGTGACCGCCGCCCAGCTCGACTACTGGATCGCGCAGGCGGCGGGGGCAGACACATGACCGGCCCGGCGCGCCGTGGCGTGCTCGCCGGATGGCTGGTCGTGGCCGTCGTGCTCGGCGTCGCCCTGGCCGTCGGGGCCGGCCGGCCCGCCCCCGCCCAGTCGGCGACGGCGCGGGCGCAGGCACTCGACGCGCAGCTGCGCTGTCCGAGCTGCGAGGACGTGTCGGTGGCCGACTCCTCGGCGCCGGCCGCGGTGTCCATCAAGGCCATCGTGCTCGAGAAGGTGGACCAGGGCGAGAGCGACGTCGCCATCGAGGGCTTCCTCGTCAGCCGCTACGGAGAGGGCATCCTGTTGCGCCCGCCCGCCGGGGGAGGGATCGGCGCCGTGTGGATCGTGCCCATCGTGGCCGTCACCGCGGCGCTCGCCGTGCTGGTGGTGTTCCTGTGGCGCCGCGGGCGCCTGTCGCCGGTGACGGCATCGGAACCCGACCGCGTGCTCGTCGAGCGGGCACTGCAGAAGATGTCGAGCGGCGACACCGGCAGGCGGGATGCCCTCGGCGCCCGGTGACGCGCGGGTGACGCTGTCCCCGCTCGAGGACGAGCGGCGCTTCCTGCTGCGCTCCATCGAGGACCTCGATGCCGAGCTGGCCGCCGGCGACATCGCCGAGGCGGACTACCGGCTTCTGCGCGATCGCTACGTCGTCCGCGCCGCCGAGGTGCTGCGGGCCCTGGAGGTCGAGGCGGAGCACACCGACGAACCCGACGAGACGGTTCCTCCGCCCTCAATGGCGCGCCGGCCGGGGCGGCGCCGCCTGCTGCTGTGGGGGGCGGTGGCCGCCTTCGCTGCGGCCGCCGTGGTGCTGGTGGTGAGCGCGCTGAGCGCCCGGCTGCCGGGGCAGACCGCCAGCGGGTCGATCAGCCTCTCGGTCGCCCAGGCGCTCGCCCGGACCCAGGCGCAGGCCGGCACCCTCGAGAGCGAAGGCAAGGCGGCCCAGGCGCTCGTCCTCTACCGCCAGGTCCTGTCCGAGGACCCGACCGACGAGCAGGCGCTGGCCGAGACGGGGTGGCTGGA
>DATHCF010000060.1:0-3917 GCA_035319705.1 Acidimicrobiales bacterium
GGGGTGAACAGCACACCGAGGGCGGCAGCGATGATGCAGCCCGGGCCGAACACGTGCCCGATGTACGAGCTGTGCGCCTGGATCCTCGAAAGCCACAGGAAGCCGCCGAAGGCCATGACGGTACCGACGAGGAGCAACGGACGGACTCCCGTGACAGGCAGCGCACGCGAGCTCACCTGGGCGCCGATGACGATGGCGAGAGCCATGGGGAGGAAGGCCAATCCGGTACGCAACGCGCTGAAACCCAGCACGTTCTGCATGTACAAAGACAGGAAGTACCACATGGAGAAGAAGGCGGCTCCGACGAGAAGCATCACGCCGTTGGCACCCGTGACAGAACGCGACCGGAAGAGACGGAACGGCACCAGGGGTCTGGTCACCAATTTCAGCTCGATCAGGACGAAGACGGCCAGCAGCACGGCAGCAGCGCCGAGGACGCCGAGCGTGTAGCTCGATCCCCAGGCGTGGGTGTCGGTGCCGACGATGGCATAGATCAGAGCCGCCAGTCCTGCAGTGACGGTGATGCTTCCTCCGAAGTCCAGCGAGCGGGCTTCCGCCTGAGGCTCGCGTCGCAGTTCGGTGAGATACCACAGAGCGACGACGACGGCGACGACGCCGATGGGGATGTTCACGAACAGCACCCAACGCCAAGAGATCTCGGCGGTCAGCACGCCCCCCAGCACGGAGCCGACTGCTCCACCCGCACCGGCGGTGGCGCTCCAGATCCCGAGTGCCCTGGCCATGCGCGCCCCGGAGAAGGTGGTGACGATGATGGTGAGCGTGGCCGGCGACAGAACGGCGCCACCGATGCCTTGCACCGCTCGTGCCGCGGTCAGCCAGGCAGAGTTCTGGGCGATGCCACCGGCCAAGCTGGCCAGGGTGAACAGGGCCAAGCCGAAGACATAGACGCGTCGGCGTCCGAACAGGTCGGCGGCGCGCCCGCCGAGCAGGAGGAAACCTGCGAACGTGAGCACATAAGCGTTCACGACCCACTGGAGGCCGGTGGGGGAGTAGTGCAGGTCTCGGCCGATGGAAGGCAGGGCCACGTTGACGATGGAGACGTCGAGCACGACCATGAACTGAGCCACGCAAGCCAGCGCCAGGATGATCCACTCCGGAACATGACCGCCCTCGAGTCCGGCTTTGCTCGAACCTGCCCCGTCAGCCGTCTCGTTCATGGGCTGCTCCTTCGTGAAGGGAGGGCCCGCGTGCCGGAACCAACCCGCAGATGACTGGAGAGGTCGAAGCCATCGGCAAGTCGATGATTAGGGCCCGAGGGACGGATCCTATGTCAGGCTTCCCCGCCGGACGGCCGGCTATGGATGGCCTGGGATAACCCACCAGTGGAGGCATGAACAGATCCCGGTCTGGTGGAAGTCCGGTCCGCCGAGGAGAACGACCTCGACGGCATCCTTCGCTTGTTGAACCAGCTGCACCCTGGATTCCCGGGAGTCCCGGCGCTCGCCAAGGAGCGGACGAAGCAGATCTCGCAACAGTCCGAGGGAGTCGGGGCGGCACTCTTCGCTGAGATCTTCAAGCGAACAGAGCAGAGCGGCTGCTACAAGGTCGAGCTCGTCTCCCTGGAGCATCGGCAGCGCGCCCATGCCTTTATCGCCGCCTTGGTCTCGAAGCCATGGTCCATGGCTTTCGTCGCTACGCCGAAGGGCATGGTCCCACCCGCCACGGCGAATGAGCATCGTCTTCTCGTCGCTCGGGCCCGGGCCGTCTGGGGCGGCCGGACTCTGGCCACGCCTGCAGCGCAACACGCAATGCGTCGGGCTTGCTACTCAACGCTGTATCCAGCGCCCGATCCCTCCGGCCCCGTAGGACCTCGGAAGGTGACTGTTCAGAAAGCCAGAGCCACAAGACAGGCCGTAGAAGTACGATTTCCCCTCGGTATCGGCGCGAGCGCCCTCGGACGACCACGCCGGCACCAACCGGTACCAGTGCGGACTCCGAATCCGGGTGACCGGCAGGGCAGTCCGCCCCGTATCGGGGGGCGGAGGTTGATGGATGCGGCTCGACGTCGCCCGGAGGACCGTCCGGGGAACGTCTTCCATTGCCGGTGAGCCGGGGCGGGGCGGCAATTCGTGATCGGGCAACAGCTGGCCGGGCCGCAGCTGGTCGACGGTGCCCGTCGCCTCACAGGCAGCGCTCACCGGCGGGGCTCGATGTGGACGCTCAGCGCCCTCATCGCCGTCGCCACCGCGGTGGCGTACCTGGGCGGCATACGGACCGTGGGCCCGTTCGCCGGCCAGCCGTGGCACATCCCGTGGCCGGCGCTGGCGGCGCTGTTCTTCGTCACCGAGGTCTTCGTGGTCCACGTCCATTTCCGGGCCGAAGCGCATTCCATTTCGGTCAGCGAGCTGGTGCTCGTGCTCGGGCTCTTCTTCGCCAGCCCGCAGGGCATGGTGCTGGCCCAGGTGGTCGGGGCGGCCGTGGCCTTGACGGTGGTGCGCAAACAGCGATCAGCCAAGCTGGTCTTCAATCTGGCCAACCTCACCTTGCAGTGCGTGCTCGTGCTGTTGATCTTTCATGCTGTTGTCGGAGCCAACAGCCCCGACAGTGAAACAGGATGGATCGCCGCCATCGTGGCGACCGAGGTGGCGTCGGCGGTGGGCATCGCCAACATCGTCGGGGCGATCCTGCTCTCCAAGACCCGGTTGTCGCCGCGCCGCAGCGCACGCACCTTGGCCATGGGTCTGGTCGCCACCTTCACCACCACCAACCTGGCGGTGATCGGTATTGCCGCTGTGATCGCTCATCCTTATCTGGGCGTCCCCCTCGTCGTGATGGCCGGCGTGTTGGTTCTGGCTTATCGCGCCTATGGCCGGGAAAGAGGCCGCCGAGACAGCCTGGCGTTCCTCTACCGCGCCTCGCAGGTCACCCAGGGCACCGGCGACCTCGACGAAATCGTGGTCAGCCTGCTCGAACACGTTCGGGAGATGTTCAATGCCGAGGTTGCCGAGTTGGTGGTGCTCGGCGACGACAGCGAAGCCGGGATGCTACGGACCACCGTCGGTCTCGACGACGAACCCGAGGTGATGGTGGACGCCGAATCAGTGCTCACACCGGTAGCGCTGGAGGTCGCCAAAGCCTCGCCTGCTGACATCGCCAGTCTTCCCATACAGCACAACGGCCATCGCCCGCTCGGGACACTCATGGTGGCGCGTCTCACCGACGAGGACCGAGCGTTCGGCCTGTTGCTCGCTGCTCGTCGGGCCGACGCCATCAGCACGTTCAGCAAGGACCATCTCCGGCTGTTCGAGGCGCTGGCCAACCACGTGACCACGACGTTGGTCAACGGGAAGCTCGAACGCTCCATCGCCCAGCTTCGGGAGTTGCAGAGGCAGCTGAGCCACAAGGCGCTTCACGACCCGGTCACCGGCCTGGCCAACCGGGACCTGTTGCGAGCTCACCTCGAGACCGCACTGGACGACGAGCGCACCGGCTTGGCGGTGCTGTTCATCGACTTGGACGACTTCAAAACTGTCAACGACACCTTGGGACATGCGGCAGGGGATCGCCTGCTGTCCGTCGTTGCTGCCAGGATCGCGCACTGTGTCGGCAGTGGGGACACCGCTGCCCGATTGGGCGGTGACGAGTTCGCCGTTCTCCTCCACGAGGCTGGTGACGACGGAAGCGAGGCTGCATTCGTGGCCTCGCGTATCTTGTCCAGTCTGCGGGTTCCGATCGTGATCGACAGCCGGCCCGTTTCCACTCAGGCGAGCATCGGGATCGCTCTCGTCGACCAGCCCGGGGACGCCGAGCGCTTTATGCAGAACGCCGATATCGCCATGTACCGGGCCAAGCGGGTGGGCAAAGGCCGCTTCGAATTCTTCGCCGGGGAGATGGGGGCGGAGGTCACCTCGCGCCACGCCCTGAAAGAGGACCTCCGAGGAGCAACCACCCGCCAT
>DATHCF010000061.1:0-2079 GCA_035319705.1 Acidimicrobiales bacterium
GTTCAGGATCTCGTTGCATCCCTCGAGGGCGGCGCCACCGAAGTCGTCCGGTCCCAGGCCGGCCAGCTGGAGGCTGGTGCCCATGGCACCGTCGAAGACGACCACCCGCGACCGGGCCGCGTCGAGATAGGCGGCGCCCCTCTCGTCGAACTCGAGGGCGTCGTGCTCCAGCACAGCCGGGATGGCGTGATCGTGGGGCAAGGCCACCTCATTCTAAAGCCGGCCACCACCTGTACCCGCCCGAAGCCCGTCCTTTGGGCGCCGATAGCATGCGAACGATGCCGAGGATCTACACCCGAAAGGGCGACGACGGGTCCACGGGACTGCTCTTCGGGGGCCGGGTGGCCAAGGATGCGCCGGCCATCGAGGCGAACGGCGCCGTCGACGAAGCCCAAGCCTTCCTCGGCCTGGCCCGTTGTGAGGCAAAGAAGGGCTCGGAGGTCGAGCAGCTGCTCGTCACCTTGGAGCGCGACTTGTGGGTGCTCATGGCGGAGGTGGCCACGGCGCCACAGAACCGTTCGAAACTGCAAGGGGGCAAGACGGCGGTCACACCGGAGATGGTTCGGGTCCTGGAAGAGCGCATCGACTACCTCGTCAGCCGTTTCGATGTACCGGCCGAGTTCGTGGTGCCGGGAGAGAACCGGCTGTCGGCCACCTTGGACGTGGCGCGCACCGTGGTCCGGCGAGCCGAACGTCTGGTCGTGCACAGTCCGCCTGATCGGGAGTCGTTGGTCGGCCCGTACTTGAACCGGCTGTCAGACCTGTTGTGGACCATGGCGCGATGGCAGGAGGGTGAGCACCTCACCTCCCGCAGTGTGGGCGCACACCAGTGAGGTGCCGCGGCGAACTGCCGCCAGTGGGATGCCGCCAATGACCCCCCCTTCGTCCTACCCGTCGAACCCTTTGCTGCCTGTGCGTGCCGCCGACCTGAGCGTGCCTTCGGCGCTCGACGAGGCCAGTCATGGAACGCTGTCGGCCGTCGGGATCCCGGTGGTCCAGGGCACCGACGGGCCGGCGTTACCCGACGGCCTGCCCGAACACCTCGCCGTCGGGTCGCGACAATTCTCGACGGCTCTCCCGGCCGCGCTCGTCACGCGCCGTGGCTTCACCGCCAAGAAGGGCGAATCCCTGGTCGTCGAGCTCCCGGACGGTCCCGCCCTTGTCTTCGTCGGCTGCGGGCCGGCAGCCTCGTTGACCACCGAGGCTCTGCGTCAGGCCTCTGCCGCGCTGGTGCGTACGGCGGGACGCTCCGGTGTGGCGCTGTTCGTCCTGCCGGCCGGGCTGTTGGCCGGCCTCTCGACCCCGCCGGCGGGGCCGGAGCCGCCGGTGCCGGTGGTCCGGCGTGCCGCGCAGGCGGTGGCCGAAGCGGCGGTGCTTGCTTCCTACCGATTCACGACCCACAAGTCCGGCGGTGACGACACCACCATCGATGCGGTGGTGATCGGCGGCATCGGCATCGATCCCGGCCTGCTCGCCGAGGGCGTTCGCCGCGGCGCGGCCACGGCCGGTGCGGTGTGCTTCGCCCGGGACCTGGTGAACGAGCCGCCGAGCACGATGAACCCCAGCCGCCTGGCTGAGACCTTCGCCGCCTACGCGGCGGGGCGCCCCGGTCTCAGTGTCGAAGTGTGGGACGAGGAGCGCATCGAGGCCGAGCGGCTCGGAGGCCTGCTGGCGGTGGCGCGTGGATCGGCCGAGCCGCCTCGGCTGGTGCGCGCCAGCTTCGAGCCGCCCGATCCGGTGGTCGCAGACGGCCGGGTGCCACACGTGGTGCTGGTGGGCAAGGGCATCACCTTCGACTCCGGCGGCATCTCGCTGAAGCCACCGGAATCCATGATGACGATGAAGACCGACATGAGTGGAGCGGCTGCCGTGTTGGCCACGGTGGCGGCGTGTGGAGAGCTCGGCGTTCGGGTCAAGGTCACGGCCATCGCCCCCGTCACCGAGAACATGCCCGGAGGGCGGGCACAGAAGCCCGGCGACGTCCTCACCGCCCGCAACGGCAAGACCATCGAAGTGCTGAACACCGACGCGGAAGGTCGCCTGGTGCTGGCTGACGGGCTCTCGCTGGCCGCCGAGCTG
>DATHCF010000062.1:0-4153 GCA_035319705.1 Acidimicrobiales bacterium
ATGCAGAACGCCGATATCGCCATGTACCGGGCCAAGCGGGTGGGCAAAGGCCGCTTCGAATTCTTCGCCGGGGAGATGGGGGCGGAGGTCACCTCGCGCCACGCCCTGAAAGAGGACCTCCGAGGAGCAACCACCCGCCATGAATTCGAGAACCACTACCAGACGATCGTGGATGTCGCCACGGGACGCGTCATGGGGGTCGAGAGCCTGGTGCGATGGCATCACCCTCGGGCTGGCCTCATCGGACCGGACGAGTTCATCGCCTTGGCCGAGGAGACCGGTGACGTCGTGGCCATCGGACGGCAGGTGCTGGAAGCCGCTTGCCGGGACGGCGCCCGCTGGCGTGCTCTGCTGCCTGGCATCTCGGTCAGCGTGAACGTCTCGGTCCGGCAGGTGCTCGACGGCCACTTTGCCGATGACCTGGCACGGACAATTGCGGTGGCCCAGCTACCGGCTGAAGCCCTCACCATCGAGATCACCGAGTCGATGACCGTCGGCGAGGTCGAGTCGGTGGTCGACACGCTGCGCGACATCCGGGCGCTGGGGATACGAATCGCCCTCGACGACTTCGGAACCGGTTACTCAGCGCTGTCGGAGGTGCGGCGGCTGCCCATCGACGCGTTGAAGATACCCAAGCCGTTCATCGATCCGTTGGGAGGGGCGGCCGAGGACGGCAAGAGCATGGCGCTGGTGCACGCCATCGCCCGTTTGGCCCAGACCCTCGGCCTGGAAGTGGTGGCAGAGGGAATCGAGAAGCCCGAGCAGTACGAGCGCCTGAAGAGGTTGCCGGTCGACGGCGGACAGGGCTTTCTGTTCTGCCGGCCCGTGGCGGCCGACGAGATGGCGAGGCTGCTGGTCGCCGACTCAGCCGCCGCTTGCGTGGCGTCCTCCGACGGCAGGACGGGCTCGGCCATGGCAGGTTCAGGAATCTGAGCACGGCGCGGTGAGCAGTTCAGGGCCTCCCGGGCCGTCGGCCGACGGCAACGAGGAGAGCCACGGCCGTCAGCCGGTGGGGCCGGTCAGCGATCGGATTCCCTCGCGACCTAGCATCGGGTCAGCCTCGAGGGAGCCGGCTTGGCAGGTGCGATATACATAGCGGACGACGAGAGCGCCGAGCCGACGCCTTCGGCCGAAGATCTGGCGCGTGCGGCGTTGACAGTGGCCAGGCGCTGCGCGTCGGGCGGCGCCGTCTGGTGCGTGGCACCGCGGTGGCCGGGGCATGCCCGTCACGTGGCAGTCGAGTTCGTGCACCCGGTGATCGTGGGCAAGCGGGCGCTGCCGGCCGCTGCCGTGGAGGGGCCCGACCTTCTGGGGCAACTGCGGCTCTTCTGCCGGAGCGGCGACGTGCTGGTGGCCCTGGCACGGGCGGACGAGCCGGCGGTGGTTTCGGCGATGCGCAGGGCGGGGGCCTGGGGCATTGCCACGGTGTGGATCGGCCTCGGTCCCTGTCCACCAGCCGGAGCCGCGGACCACGTGTTGTGGTGCGGCGACGGCGAGGACGACGCCGTCCACGGGGGGCGTTTCGTCCTCCTCTACCACCTGCTGTGGGAGCTGGCCCATGTCTGCTTCGAGCATCCCGGGCTTATGAAGGCCGACGACGAAGGTCAAGCGGCGCGCCAGGGACCGACGTGCATCACCTGTGCGGACGAGGGCCGTCTGGCCGAGGTGGTCGAGCTGGTCGACGGCAGTGCCGCTCGGGTTCGGACCCCCGTCGGCGTCGAAGAGGTCGACATCACCCTGGTGGCGGGCGCCCGAGCGGGTGACCTCGTACTCGTCCACGCCGGAGCGGCCCTGTCCATGGTGCAGGCCGAGGGTGGCGCTGTTCCATGAGCCGCCGGATTCCCTCGAACCCCGAGCCGACTGACTTTCTCTACCCCTTCATCGACAGCGGCCCGATGGAGGCCGACCGCCTGATGGCCGACCTGGCTGCGTCGGCCACTGCCAAGATGGCGCAAAGCGCGAAGTTGCGCCGCGACACTGTTCGCCTCCTGTCGGAGCACGTCGAGATCGTGGCCCGCGCCGTGGCGGTGCGTGTGCGCACCGGGGGGCACGTCTTCACCATGGGGAACGGCGGCAGCTCGACCGACGCCGACGCTTTTGCCGACCTGCTGAGCTCGCCCCCCTGGGGACAGCCCGTCCCGGCGCGCTCACTCGTGGCCGACAGGGCTGTGCTGAGCGCGCTGGCCAACGACGTCGGCTACGACCTGGTCTTCTCCCGGCAGATCATCGCCTACGCCAAGGCGCCGGACGTTCTCTTGGGCTTCTCCACCAGTGGGAACTCGGCCAACCTGATCCGGGCGTTCGCCGAGGCCAAGCGACGGGACGTCCTCACCGTGGGATTGACGGGCTACGAGGGTGGTGACATGGCGGGGTCACCGGACGTCGATCATTGCCTGCTGGTCAGCTCCGACAGCGTCCATCGTGTACAGGAGGCGCAGGCGGCGGTCGGGCTGGAGCTTTGGCGGCGCCTGCAGGGGGAGCTCGGCGGCGTGGCCATATGAGCACCACGAACAGGGAGCAGGAGCAGCAGGAGCAAGCGAACAGAGAGGATCGCGTCCTCGAGCGCATCGAGGTCTTTCGCAAGCGCCGCCCTCGGTTCCGTGACGAGATGGTGACATTGGCCCATGGCGCCGGGGGCAGAGCCTCAGCAGCATTGATCGACGCCGTGTTTCTCGAAGCACTTTCCGCCGCGGCAACCGCGGCCCCGGTGCCGGGCGGGGGATCCGAGCTGGCCGACGCCGCGGTCGTGGAGCTGCCTTCCGGTGAACGCCTGGCCGTCACGACCGACTCGTTCGTCGTGAGGCCGCTTCGTTTCCCGGGGGGTTCGATCGGCCATCTGGCCATCAACGGCTCCGTCAACGACCTCGCCGCCGTGGGCGCACGGCCACGATGGTTGTCAGCTGCCTTCGTGTTGGAGGAGGGCCTGCCCGTCGAGGAGCTTCGATCGGTGGTGGCGGACATGGCCCTGGCGGCGGAGTCGGCCGGTGTGCAGGTGGTGACGGGCGACACCAAGGTGGTGGGCAAGGGTGCAGCCGACGGCATGTACGTCACCACCACCGGCGTGGGGCTCGTGCCTGCCGGCCGCCACCTGGGCACTCGCAATGTGCGGCAGGGTGACAAGGTCCTCGTCTCGGGCACGATCGGCGACCACGGCATGGCCGTGATGCTCGCCCGTGGCGATCTCGAGCTCGAGTGCGACCTGCGATCCGATTCGGCGTCGCTGGCGGGACTGGTCGAGAACCTCCTTGCCGCCGCGCCGGGAACACGTTGGCTACGTGATCCGACACGCGGTGGCGTCGGGACGGTGTGCAACGAACTGGCCGGCTCGAGCGGGCTGTCGGTGATCCTCGACGAGGAGGCGCTGCCGGTGCTCCCAGAGGTGGCCGGCGCCTGCGATCTGCTGGGCATCGACCCGTTGTACGTGGCCAACGAGGGGAAGATGCTGGCAGTGGTTCCCGAGGTGGAGGCCGAGGCCGCCCTGGCCGCCATGCGTGACCACCCGCTGGGCCGCCGGGCGGCGGTCATCGGGGAGATGGCCGGGGAACCGGAGGGAATCGTGATCCTGCGGACCGGATTCGGCGGGACACGCATCGTGGACATGCTGGTGGGAGACCCGCTTCCGCGGATCTGCTGACCGCTGTGGCTGCGCGCGACCTCGAGCTGGTGAAGGTTCAGCGCTGGCGCCTGCGCGTGGCGGGCACGGTTCAGGGCGTGGGCTTCCGGCCTTTCGTCCACCGGCAGGCCCAGGCGCTCGGTTTGCGTGGGTTCGTGCTCAACGACTCCTCCGGGGTGTTGATCGAGGCCGAAGGGTCTCCGTCGCAGCTGGCCGAACTGCGACGACGGTTGACCGACGACCCACCGCCACTGGCCAGGGTGGAGTCGGTGACGACCGAGACCGGCCTCCAAGCGTCCGGCCACCACGACGGCTTCACGATCATGCAGAGCGACGACCAGGGCTCGTCGGCCGTGCCGGTGAGCGTGGACGTGGCCACGTGCGCTGCATGCCTCGACGAAATGGGCGACTCGACCGACCGGCGGTACCGCTATCCGTTCACCAACTGCACCGATTGCGGTCCCCGCTACACCATCGTGCGCTCCGTGCCCTATGACCGCCCGGCCACCACCATGGCCGGCTTCCGAATGTGCGAGGCCT
>DATHCF010000063.1:0-2870 GCA_035319705.1 Acidimicrobiales bacterium
GCTCTTGCCGAACTCGAGGTGATCGTCCATGGCCGTCCCCAAGAAGAAGACCTCCAAGGCCAAGGGCCGTAGCCGCCGGGCGTCCAACTGGGTGCTCCGTCGGCCGGCACGCAGCGTGTGTCCGCACTGCAACCAGGCCAAGGTGCCGCACGTCGTGTGCCCCAACTGCGGGTGGTACAAGGGCCGCCAGGCCGTAGAGATCGAATAGTGCCGGCCACCTCGAGGCGCGCCCGGTCCCCGGCGCGCCGGGCGGCCGCACCCGGTCTTCCGGTGGCGGTGGACGCCATGGGCGGGGACAAGGCACCGGGCGAGATCGTGGCCGGAGCCGTACAGGCGGCACGTGAGCTGGGCGTGCACGTCGTGCTGGTCGGGCGGGCGGCCGACATCGGCGACAGCCAGGGCCTCGAGGTGATCGAGGCCGGCGAGGTCATCGCCATGGACGAGGATCCCGCGCAAGGGGTGCGGCGCAAGAAGGACTCTTCGCTGGTGCGCGCGGCGGAGGCGGTGCGCGACGGCCGCGCCTCGGCCATGGTCTCGGCCGGCAACACGGGAGCGACCATGGCCAGCGCCCTGCTGCGCATGGGCCGGCTGCCGGGCGTGATCCGTCCGGCCATCGCCACCCCCATCCCGCGTCCCGGGTCGCATCCCAGCCTCCTCATCGACGCCGGGGCCAATGCCGAGTGCACGCCGGCCATGCTGTTGCAGTTCGCCCAGATGGGCGCCGTGTACTCGAGCGCCCGCTACGGCGTCGGCCAGCCGTCGGTGGCGCTTCTGTCCATCGGGGAGGAGCCCACCAAGGGCACGCCGCTGGTGAAGGAGGCCCACCGGGCGATCGCCGGTGCCCCCGGGCTGCGCTTCCTCGGGAACGTGGAAGGTCGCGACCTGTTGCCGGGCACCGCGGATGTGATCGTGACCGACGGCTTCACCGGCAACGTGGCGCTCAAGGCCCTCGAGGGCGCCCTGCGCTTCTTCATGTCCAGCCTGGGCGAGGTGTTCGGTCGCGACGACGCCACCCGGGCGGCCGCCGGGGCGCTGGCGCCGCACCTGGCGCCGCTGGCCGCCGAGTTCGACCCCGACAACACCGGGGGCGCCATGCTGCTCGGCGTCGACGGCGTGTGCGTCATCAGCCACGGCTCGTCCTCGGCCCGGGCCGTGGTGTCGGCGGTGGCGGTGGCCCACGAGCTGGCCACCGGCGGGCTGGTGGGCCGCCTGGCCGACGCCCTGTCGCCGGCTGTCGTCTGAGCGTGAGCGCTCGCCCACCCGGCGAAGCAGAGCCGGGCCGGGCGCCTTCACCAGGTAGGATGCGGCCCCAAAACCGACACGCACCGACACGCAGGAGACGAGGTTGCCTGCCGAGACCCACGTCGAGAAGGGCCCGCTCGACCGCCGCCAGGTCTTCGAGCTGATCCAGGAGCAGCTCGCCGACATCCTGGAGATCGAGCCGTCGGCCATCACCGAGTCGTCGTCGTTCGCCGAGGACCTCGACGCCGACTCCCTGGCGCTCATCGAGCTGGTCGAGGCGCTGGAGGAGGAGCTGGGGGAGCGGACGGTGGGTTTCCGGATCGAGGACGAGGACCTGGAGGACCTGCGGACCGTGCGGGACGCGGTCGACTACGTCGTCGCCAAGCTCGGGACGGCCTGAGACGGCCCTCCATCCCGCCGGTCCCGGCGGCGCCTCCGGCGCCGAGGCGGCTGACCTCGACCCCCTCATCGCCCGTCTGGGGTTCGGGTTCGGCGACCCTGCCCTGCTGGTCCAGGCCCTGTCGCACCGGTCGTGGTGCGCCGAAGCGGGCGGCCTCCCGTCCAACGAGCGGCTCGAATTCCTCGGTGACGCCGTGCTCGGCCTGGTGGTGGCCGAGCACACCTTCCGCGCTTATCCCGAGCTGCCCGAAGGGTCGCTGGCCAAGGTGCGCGCCGCGGTGGTCAACACCAACGTGCTGGCCGAGGTGGCCGTGCAGCTGGAGTTGGGCCAGATGGTGCTGCTCGGCCGGGGGGAGGACGCCTCGGGCGGCAGGCACAAGGCGTCGATCCTGGCCAACTCGGTGGAGGCGCTGATCGGCGCCCTGTACCTGGACCAGGGCTGGGAAGCGGCGGCCGCCCTCGTGCTGCGGCTGCTCGGCGCCAGGATCGCCGAAGCGGCGGCCGGGCCCGGAGCCGAGGACTTCAAGACCCGGCTGCAGGAGCTGGTGATACGGCGCGCCGGAGAGCTTCCCCGCTACGAGGTGGACGGCGCCGGTCCGGACCACGCCCGGCGCTACACGGCCGCCGTCTTCGTCGGCGGGTCGAAAGCCGGCTTCGGCGAGGGGCGGTCGAAGAAGGACGCCGAGCAGGCCGCGGCGCGCCAGGCCTGGGAGGCCCTCACCGGCCCGGCCGCCCGGGGGGCCGACGATGCCTGAGCTGCCCGAGGTGGAGACGATCCGCCGTGACCTCGAGAAGGAGGTCTTAGGACGTCGGATCAAGAGCGTGGAGGTGAAGGGTAAGCGCTCGGTGCGCCGGCACAAGACCGGTGCCGAGTTCCGCACGCTGCTCGAGGGCCGAAAGGTGACCGGCATACGCCGCGGGGGCAAATACCTGCTCGTCGACCTCGACGACGGCGACGTGCTCGTCGTGCATCTGGGCATGAGCGGGCAGCTGCTCAGGGTGAAGAGCGCCAGGGAACCGCTCGAGCGGCACGCCCATGTGGTCGTCACCTTCACCCAGGGCGGGCAGCTGCGCTTCGTCGACCCCCGCACCTTCGGCGAGCTGTTCGTGACCAAGGCCGACGAGCTGTCGAGCGCGGTGCCCGAGCTCGCCCATCTCGGCTTCGACCCGCTCGAGGACGTGATGAGCTGGGCTCGCTTCGGCATGATGCTGGCCGACCGGCACGCCAA
>DATHCF010000064.1:0-4550 GCA_035319705.1 Acidimicrobiales bacterium
GACCTCCTCGGCCTGGATCCAGTCCACCTCCACCCGGGCCCCGTGGTGGAAGCCGGCATGGCGCAGCGCCTCCACCACCGACAGATAGGCGTCGGGCAGGTTGATGTACTTGCCCACCACCCCCACCCGCACCGGGCGCTCCGACGAGCTCACCTGGGACACCACCCGCTCCCAGTTGGACAGGTCCAGGCTGTGGCGGGTCTCGTCGACGGCCAGGATCCTGCACACCATGCGGTCGAGACCCTCCTCGTGGAGCACGAGCGGGATCTCGTAGATGCTCGGGGCGTCGACGGCCGACACCACCCCTTCGACCGGCACGTCGCACAGGAGCGAGATCTTGCGCTTGAGCGCGTCGGAGATGGGCTGGTCGGATCGGCACACGATGACGTCCGGCTGGATACCCCGGCTGCGCAGCTCGGTGACCGAGTGCTGGGTGGGCTTCGTCTTCTGCTCGCCGGAGGGGGCGAGAAAGGGCACGAGGGTGAGGTGCACATAGCAGACGTTGTCGCGGCCCACGTCGTGGCGGAACTGGCGCACCGCTTCGAGGAAGGGGACGATCTCGATGTCGCCCACCGTGCCGCCGATCTCCACGATGACCACGTCCAACTGGTCGTCGGCCAGCCGGCGGATGCGCTCTTTGATCTCGTCGGTGACGTGCGGGATGACCTGCACGGTCTTGCCCAGGTACTCCCCCAGCCGCTCCTTGCGGATGACCTCGCGGTAGATGGACCCGGTAGTGGCGTTCGACTTACGGGTGAGGCTCTCGTCGATGAAGCGCTCGTAGTGCCCGAGGTCGAGGTCGGTTTCCCCGCCGTCCTCGGTGACGAACACCTCGCCGTGCTCGAAGGGGTTCATGGTGCCCGGGTCGACGTTGATGTACGGGTCCAGCTTCACCATGGTGACCCGCAAGCCCCGGCTCTTGAGCAGACGGCCCAACGACGACGCGGTGAGGCCCTTGCCCAGGGAAGAGGAGACTCCGCCGGTGACGAACACGTACTTCGTCATGCTCGGCACCGTCCCGGCATCGTCCGACGGTACACCACCGCAGGAGGCTACCGGTGGAGAGTGCCGGCGCCGGCCGCTCCTTGCAACAGCTCTTCGGCGTGCCGTTTGGCCCGCTCGGAATCGGGGCGTCCCGAGAGCATGCGGGCCAGTTCCACCACGCGGTCCTCTCCCTCCACCACCGCCACCGTGGCCCGCGTCCGCCCGCGCCGCTCGTCCTTGCGGACGGCGAGCTGGCGGTCGGCGAAGGCGGCCACCTGGGGCAGATGGGTGACCACCAGCACCTGGTGGCGGCCGGCCAGCTCGGCCAGGGCTTCGCCCACCGACACCGCCGCACCGCCGCCCACTCCGGCGTCGACCTCGTCGAACACCATGGTCGGCGGCGCCTCGGTCAGCACCAGGCGCAGCGCCAGCATGGCCCGGGCCAGCTCGCCCCCCGACGCCACCTTGGACAGCGGCAGTGGCGGCTCACCCGGGTTGGCCCCGAGCAGGAACACGACGCGATCCGCCGGGCCCTCCTCGTCCAGCTGCACCTCGAGGCGGGCCCCCGCCATGGCCAGGGCGCGCAGGCGCTGCTGCACGGCGCCGGCCAGGGCCGGGGCCGCCCGGCGCCGTGCCGTACCGATGGCGGCACGCTCTTCGGCGATGGCGGACTCGAGCGCGCCCATGGCTTGTGCGTGCCCGGCGAGCCGCGCCCCGGCCGACTGCAGATCGGCGAGCTCGGCCCGTGCCTGCTCGGCGAAGGAGAGGACACCTTCGACTCCCTCGCCGTACTTGCGTTGGAGCTCGCGCAGCAGCTGGCGCCGGGCGCGGACCTCGGCCAGGCGCTCGGGATCGTCGTCCCACCCGTCGAGGACGGTGCGCAGCTCCGAGGCCACGTCGGCCGCTTCGCTCTGGAGCGCCCGCAGCCGCTCCGCCAGCCCGGCGAGCGCCGGTCGTCCCGTCAGCGCCGCGCCGGCGCGTCCGAGGCGGTCGACCGCCCCGGCGTCGGCTCCGTCGGTGCCGCCCGTGCCGTCCGCGTCCTCGAGCTCGCCCAGCGCCGCCGCCGCCATCTCCCGATAACGCGCCGAGTCGGCCAGTCGCTCCTCTTCGCCTGCCAGTTGGCGGTCTTCGTCCGGGTCGGCCAGCCCGGCGCCGTCGATCTCCTGGATCTGGTGCTGCAGCAGGTCGACCTGGCGGGCGCGCACGCGCTCGTCGCCGCCGAGGGCCTCGATCTCGGAGGTGATGCGCCGGCGCTCGGACAGCATCTGCTGGAGCGGCCGCGTGTCCACGTCGCCGAAGGTGTCCAGGGCACGTCGCTGCGCAGAGGCGTCGAACAGCGACTGCTGGCTGTGCTGGCCGTAGAGGTCGACGAGGGCCATCGCCGTTTCGCCCAGCATCGACACCAGGACCATCCGGCCGTCCTTCCAGGCGCGCGAGCGGCCCCCGGTGGCCGACACGGCGCGGGCCAGCATCACCTGCCCCTCGTCCGCCCCGATGCCGAGATCCTCGAAGCGCCCTTCGACCAGCGCCTCCTCGGCGCCCCGGCGCACGACCACCGGGTCGGCGCGCCCGCCGAGGAGGAGCCCGAGCGCTTCGACCAGCAGGGTCTTGCCGGCTCCGGTCTCGCCGGTGAGCGCCGTCATACCGGGGCCGAGCTCCACGGTGACGTCGTCGAACACCCCCAGGTCCCGCACCCTCAGCTCGACGAGCACCGGCCCCGTCCCTATCGATCGGCCAAGCCGAAGCGGGCCCGCAAGATGGCGTGGAAGTCGCGACGGCCGAAGGTGACGAAGCGTGCGGGGACGGGACCTTCGCGGCACGACAACACGTGGCCGGGGTCCAACATGGCCACGCTCTGGCCGTCCACCACCGCCACCGCCGGGCGCGGCTCGAGCACGGCCAGGTCGATCCACTGCGCCGGCTCGAGGACGAGCGGCCGGTCGAAGAGCATGTGCGGAGACACCGGGGTCACCACCAGGGCACGCATGTGGGGAGAGAGGATGGGACCGCGCGCCGAGAGGTTGTAGGCGGTCGAGCCGGTGGGCGTGGAGACGAGCACGCCGTCGGCCGCGTAGGTCACGAACGGCCGGCCCGCCACCGACAGGGCGACGCGCACGGTGTGGCCCGGCACGGTCTTCTCCACCACCGCCTCGTTGAGGGCGGGGTAGACGAGCTCTTCGGCCCCCAGGCCGCGCCGCAAGGTGACCTCCAGCGTCATGCGCTCTTCGATCTCGTACTGACCGGCCAGGAACCGCTCGAGGGCGTCCTGCAGGCCGGCCGGCTCGATCTCGGTCAGGTAGCCGAGGCGTCCCCAGTTGACCCCGAGGACAGGGACGCCCTTCACCGAGGCGGCGGTGACCGTGCGCAGCATGGTGCCGTCCCCCCCCAGGCTGACGGCCAGGTCGATGTCGGCGAGCTCGTCGAGCGCGGCGCCGGCGCCGGCGGACAGGGCGCCGAAGGAGTCCGGCACGCGTACGGTGCGATGGCCGCGCCCCTCGAGCCACTTCTCGGCGTCGGAAGCGGCACGGGCGGCTTCCGGGCGTTCGGGATGGACGACGAAGGCGACGACGGCCACGGCGTTCAGTCTCCGTGGGGGCTGTGACACCCGGGCGGATCGTTGCGGCCAGGAGACTCGGCCAGTGCCTTGTCGACGAGGGCCGACAGTTCGGCCGGGCCTGGTCCACCACCGGCATGGGCCCGGACATGGAGGAGGAACTCCACGTTGCCCGCCGGTCCCAGAAGCGGCGAGGCCATGACCCCCATGATGGTCGCTCCGGCGTCGTGGAGGGCGGAGCTGACGCGACGCAGCGCCTGGGCGCGCACGAGCGGATCGTGGACGACGCCCCGGCCCCGGCTCACCGCCTGCCGGCCCGCCTCGAACTGGGGTTTGACCAGCAGGACGAGATCGGCACCGGGCGCCGCCAGGGATCCGGCCAGGACCGGAGCGAGCGTGGCCAGGGAGATGAACGACAGGTCGGCGACCACCAGCTCGAACGGCCCCCCGACTGCTTGGGGCTCGAGATGGCGGATGTTGGTCCGCTCCACCACTGTCACCCGGGGATCGGCGCGTAGCGACGGCGCCAGCTGCCCGTAGCCGACGTCCACGGCCACAACCCGGGCCACGCCGCGGTGCAGCAGGCAGTCGGTGAACCCACCGGTCGACGCCCCGGCGTCGAGGGCGTGTCGCCCGGCCGTGGCGATCTCGAATCGGCGCAGGGCCGCCTCAAGCTTTTCGCCGCCGCGCGAGACGAAACGGCGCCGGGGACGGCGCAGCTCCAGGGGCTCGCCGCTGTCCACCAGCCGGCCGGGCTTGTCGGCCACAGCGCCGGCCACGAGCACCGCACCGTCTTCCACCAGCGAGCGCGCCTGCTGACGCGAGACGGCCAAGCGCCGACGCACCAGCTCGGTGTCGAGCCGGCGCCGGACCACCGGCGGGTCAGCTGCGCCGGCGAGCGGCGCTGGAGCCGGCTGCCCTCTTCTTGGTGGCGGCCTTGCGAGCGGGGGCTGCCCTCTTCTTGGTGGCGGCCTTGCGAGCGGGGGCTGCCCTCTTCTTGGTGGCGGCCTTT
>DATHCF010000065.1:0-14905 GCA_035319705.1 Acidimicrobiales bacterium
GCAACCGGTCAGCCGCGGAGGGTGAGATGAGTGGAGTTTTCAGACCGCTGGCTGGAACACCCGCCCGGAACGTGATGTTGTAGGTGGATCGGAACCGGTTCCCGCCACCTGGTTCCGTCAGAGCGGGGCTCGGGATCCGCCGCCCGACCCGCTCGCGCGACGGCGCCCTTTCGGGGCGCCGTCGGCGCGTCCAGGCCCGGCTCCGGGGTGCGGCGAGGGGTTCCCGGACCTGAGGATCCGGCGACCCGGGGGACCTGAGGACTGAGGGCTGAACCGGCCGGGCGCCTCCGCAGGCCGGTGGAATCAGCGGGCGCGCCGGACCGGGTGCGCCAGGCGCTCGAGACGGCGTCCCGCACCCCGCAGGGCCCGCTCCACGGCGAACAGCTCCGAGGAGAGCTCCTCCTGGCGCGCCGACTGCGCCGACTCCGCCATGGCCGCCACCCGGCGGGTCAGCTCGACGAGGGCGGTGGCCAGCGACGACAGTTCGGCGCGGCTCTCCGAGGGCATGGTGTCGGACATGGCCTGATCATTGTGCCCAGTACCATCTGCTGCTCATGCCGCTCCGCCGCCTGGACCTTCGTGGGGTGCCGTCGGCCCAGATGGCAGACCGGCTCCCTCCTGCGCCACCGGGCCACCGCTTTCCCACCGAGGAGGTGGCCGCCATCATCTCCGAGGTCCGTCACGGGGGGGACCGGGCCCTTTTCGACCTGACGGTTCGCTTCGACGGCACCGCCCCTCTGTCCCTGGCCGTCGCGCCGGCCGAGATCGACGACGCCCTGGTGGCGGTCCCGAGCGAGGTGCGCGCCGCGCTCGAGCTGGCCTGGGCCCGTATCC
The DNA here is from genome assembly GCA_035319705.1 of Acidimicrobiales bacterium. Taxonomy (GTDB): domain Bacteria; phylum Actinomycetota; class Acidimicrobiia; order Acidimicrobiales; family UBA8190; genus UBA8190. The sequence continues at coordinate 835 of DATHCF010000065.1, forward strand.
GCGCCTACCACGCCGCCCAGGTGACGGCGCCTCCCGAGTACGTCACCGAGGGCGTGCGGGTCCAGCACCTCGTGCGGCCGGTGCAGCGCGCCGGGATGTACGCCCCGGGAGGCCGTGCCCGCTATCCGTCGACCGTCCTCATGTGTGCGGCGCCGGCCCGGGTGGCGGGGGTGCGCGAGCTCGTGCTGTGCGTGCCGCCCGGCCTCGACGGCCGTATCGACCAGGCCACCCTGGCCGCCGCCGGCATCGCCCGGGTGGACGAGGTGTACTGCGTGGGCGGCGCACAGGCCGTGGCCGCCATGGCGCTCGGCACCGAGACCATCCGGCCCGTCGACGTGGTGGTCGGACCGGGGAACCGCTACGTGGCCGAAGCCAAGCGCCAGCTGTCCGGCGTGGTGGGCGTGCCCTCCGCCTTCACCGGCCCGTCGGAGGTTGTGGTGGTGGCGGACGACGGCACGCCGGCCGGATGGGCGGCGGTCGACCTCGCCGTGCAGGCCGAGCACGGCCCCGACGGTCTCGCCTGGCTGCTCAGCTGGTCGGAGCGGTCCATCGAGGAGATCGACCGGGCGCTCGAGGAGATCGTGGCCGCCTCCCCGCGCCGCCAGGAGCTGGAGGCGACGTTGGCCGGCGGTGGACTGGCGGCGCTGGTCGACGGCCCTGCCGAGGCCTTGGCTCTTTCGAACGCCGTGGCGCCCGAGCATCTCGAGCTGTTGGTCGAGGGGGCGGAGGCGCTGTTGCCGCTCGTGGAGCGGGCCGGCGCCGTCTTCCTCGGGCCCTATGCGCCGGCCAGTGTGGGTGACTACGTGGCCGGGCCGAACCACGTGCTGCCCACCGCCCGCACGGCGCGCTTCGCCTCGGCGCTGGGGGTGCACGACTTCTGCACCACCGTGCACGCGGTGACCGTGGAGCGCGAGGGCTTGGCCCGCCTGGCTCCGGCCGTGGCGGCCCTGGCCGAGGTGGAGGGACTGCCGGCGCACGCCGCGTCGGTTCGGGTGCGGGTGGACGGATGACGTCGTCGGCCTCTTCGCACGCCTCGTCGTCGTCTTCGTCGTCTTCGTCGTGGTCATCCCCTTCGGTGCGCCGGCCACTGGCCCCGCTGCGCGAGGACCTGGCCGAGCGCACCGGCTACCACTCGCCACAGGTGGAGGTGGAGGTCCGGCTCAACACCAACGAATCGCCGTTCCCGCCGCCCGATCCGTGGCGGGCGCGACTGCAGGAGGAGATCGCCCGGCTCGCGTTCAACCGCTATCCGGATCGTGAGTACCGCCAGCTGCGAACGGCACTGGCCAGGTCGCACGGGGTGACGGCGCAGGAGGTCTTCTGCGCCAAGGGCTCGAACGAGGTGTTGCAGTGCCTGCTGTTGGCTTTCGGCGGCACCGGGCGGACGGTGGCGCTGTTCGAGCCGACCTACGCCCTGCACCGCCACATCGCCGAGTTGACCGCCACCAACGTGGCGAGCGACTGGCGCGGCCGGGATTTCCGCCTGGAGGCCGGCGTCGTCGACCGGGTGGTCGCCAAGGCGCAGCCGGTGGTGACGTTCCTGTGCTCACCCAACAACCCCACCGGCCTGGCCGAGCCGCCGGAGCTCATCGTCCACGTGCTCGAGCGTGCCGCCGGGCTGGTGGTGGTGGACGAGGCCTATGGGCAGTTCGCCGCCCACAGCGCGCTGGCACTGCGCGCGGCGCGGGTTCCGGGTTGGGAGCGGCTGGTGGTGGTGCGGACCTTCTCCAAGACGTGGTCGATGGCCGCCTGCCGTCTCGGCTACCTGGTGGCGGATCCGGAGGTGGTGGCCGCCTGCGGGCTCACGGCCCTGCCGTACCACCTCGACGCCATCACCCAGGCAGCCGGCCGGCTGGCGCTCGAGTACGAGGACGACATGCGCGCACGGGTGGCCAGCCTGGTGGAGGAGCGTGGCCGGATCGGCGCGGCGATGGCCGAGCTTCCCCTCGAGAGCTGGCCGTCGGAGGCCAATTTCATCCTGTTCCGCCCGACTCACAAGGACGCCGCGTCGGTGTGGCAGGACCTGCTCGACCAGTCGGTGCTGGTGCGCGACTGCTCGGGGTGGCCGGGATTGGACGGGTGTCTGCGGGTCACCGTCGGGACACCGCAGGAGAACGGCCGGTTCCTCGCCGCGCTGTCGGGCAGCCTGGGGGAGGGGCGGTGACCGACAGCGGGCGCCGGGCCGTCCGCCGACGCGCCACGCGCGAGACGACGGTGGAGGTGCAGCTGGCGCTGGACGGCGACGGCACCCAGGACGTCTCCACCGGCCTGCCCTTCTTCGACCACATGCTGGCCCAGCTGGGCCGCCACGCCGGATTCGGCCTCAGTCTGGCGGCCACCGGGGACCTGGAGGTCGACGCCCATCACACAGTGGAGGACGTGGGCATCGTCATGGGCGAGGCGCTGGCCGAGGCCCTCGGGGACAAGGCAGGTGTGCGGCGCTTCGCCTCCATCGCCCTGCCGCTGGACGAGGCGCTCGTCGAGGTGGCGCTCGACCTGTCGGGCCGGCCCTTCCTGGCCTACGACGTCCCCTTCGGCGAGCAGACCGCCCCCCTCGGGACGCCGCCCTTCGAGCCACAGCTGGCCGAGGAATTCTGGCGGGCCTTCGTCGCCGCCGCGGCGCTGACCCTGCACATCCGGCTGGTCACCGGACGCAACACGCACCACGTGCTCGAAGCGTCGTTCAAGGGAGTGGCGCGATGCCTGCGCGACGCCACGCGGGTGGAGGGCGCCGGCATCCCTTCCACCAAAGGCCGGCTGTGACCGACCTCCGGCGGTGAGCGGGACGACCCAGTGACCGGGACGACTCAGTGACCGGGACGACACAGTGACCGGGACGACACGGTGATCGCCGTCCTCGACTACGGCATCGGCAACCTGCGCTCCGCCGAGAAGGCACTGCAGCACGTCGGTGCCGATGCTCGGCTGGTGGCCGACCCGGCGGAGGTCGAGCACGCCGATGCCGTGGTGCTGCCCGGCGTCGGGGCCTTCGGGCCCTGTGCCGAGGCCCTGCGCTCGAGCGGGCTGGAGGAGGCGGCGCGCCGTGCGATCGCAGTTGGCTTGCCGTTCTTCGGTATCTGCATCGGCTTGCAGCTGCTGTACGAAGGATCCGACGAGGCGCCGGGTGTACCCGGTATCGGCATCATGGCCGGCACGGTGCGGGCCCTTCCGCCAGGAGTGAAGTGCCCGCAGATGCAGTGGAACCGCCTGCAGCGGGAGCCCGGGCGGCCGTCGGCCATGCTCGCCGGCCTGGAGGAGGCGCCGTGGGCGTACTTCGTGCACTCCTTCGCCCCCGATCCCTCCGGCGAGGACGCCGACACGGTGGTGGCCACCTGCGACTACGGCGGCGCCGTGGTGGCGGCCGTCGAACGGGGCCCGCTGTGGGGCGCACAGTTCCACCCGGAGAAGTCCGGCAAGGTGGGCCTGGCCATGCTGGCCAACTTCGTGGCCGCCACACGCTGAGCGGACAGTGGAGCTCTTTGCCGCCATCGACGTCCACCAGGGCACGGCCGTGCGCCTGGCGCAAGGCGATTTCGCCCGCCAGCGCCAGTACGGGGAACCTCTCGAGCTGGCGCGGCGCTACGCCGGTGCCGGCGCGCAGTGGCTGCACGTGGTCGATCTCGACGCCGCGCGCACGGGCACGCCGGTCAACCGTGCGGTGGTGCTGGCCATCGCCGCCACGGGCGTGCGGGTGCAGGCCGGCGGCGGCGTGCGAAGCGCGGCGGACGTCGAGGAGCTGCTCGACGGCGGCGTGCGCCGCGTGGTGATGGGCACGGCTGCCGCCGACGATCCGGCGTTGGTCGAGCAGCTGGCGACACGGCACCCGGGACGCCTGGTGGTGGGCCTGGACCACCGCGGCGGCGGGGATGACGTCGCCACCTGGGGATGGCAGCGCCCGAGTGGGGTGTCACTGACCGCCGCCCTCGACCGCCTGCGTGACGTGCCGGTGGCGGCGGTGGTGGTCACCACCATCGAACGCGACGGCGTGCTGTCGGGACCGGACACGGAGGGGCTGGCCGAGGTGCTCGGGCGCATCGATCACGACGTCGTCGCCTCCGGAGGGGTGCGATCGGCGCAGGACCTGCGGGCGCTGTCGAAGTTGGAGGTCGACGGGCGGCGCCTGGCCGGCGTGGTGGTGGGCCGGGCGCTGCTGGACGGCGTCTTGTCGGTGAAGGAGGCGTTGGCCGCGTGCGCAGCATCCGGGTGATCCCGTGTCTCGACGTCGACGCCGGCCGCGTGGTCAAAGGCGTGCGCTTCGTCGACCTGGTCGACGCCGGTGACCCGGTGGAGCTGGCGGCCCGCTACGACGCCGAGGGCGCGGACGAGCTCGTGTTCCTCGACATCACCGCTTCGGCCGATGCCCGGCGCACCATGGTCGACGTGGTGGCGCGCACCGCCGAGGAGGTGTTCATCCCCTTTACGGTCGGTGGAGGAGTGCGCAGCGCCGAGGACGCCCGGGAGCTCTTGCGCGCCGGTGCCGACAAGGTGTCGCTCAACACCGCCGCCCTGGCCGATCCCGAACTGGTGACCTCGGTAGCCCAGGAGTTCGGCGCCCAGTGCGTGGTGGTCGCCATCGACGCCCGCCGCCGGGGCGGCGGAGCGGGCGGCTGGGAGGTCTACAGCCACGGGGGCCGCCGGCCCAGCGGGCGCGACGCCCTGGAATGGGCGCTCGAGGCGCAACAGCGGGGGGCGGGGGAGATCCTGCTCACCTCCATGGACCGCGACGGCACGCGCCAGGGCTTCGACCTCGAGCTCACCCGTGCCGTGACGCAGGCGCTTGGGGTTCCGGTGATCGCCTCGGGCGGTGTGGGCACCCTCGGGCACTTGGCCGACGGCGCGGCGATCGGCGGTGCCGATGCCGTGCTGGCCGCGTCGATCTTCCACAGCGGCGAGCACACGGTGGCCGAAGCCAAGGCCTACATGGCCGGCCACGGCCTGTGCGTCCGTCCGGCGCCGGCGGCCCCGTGACGGGTACCGGGGAGCGCCCGCAGGGGACGGCGGCGGCATCGGGTACCGTGCGTAGGGTGAAGCAGGCCGCTTCGTCGGGGCCCAAGCAGCCGATCACCATGCTGGCCGACCGGGTGCTGGCCCAGCAGCCCACCGCCGAGGGCGAACGTCGGTCGCGCGCCGGCATCCTCATCCCCGCCACGGCCGAGGTGTCGCGCCGTCTCGTGTGGGCCGAGGTGGTGGCGGTCGGGCCGCACGTGCGGGCGGTGAAGCCCGGAGACAAGGTGCTGTTCAACCCCGAGGACCGGTTCGAGGTGGAGGTGCAGGGAGAGCAGTACGTGATCCTGCGCGAGCGCGATATCCACGCCGTGGCCTCCGAGCGCATCGACGGCGGGACGGGGCTGTACCTGTGAAGGGGCTGAACCTGTGACGGAGACGGCGCCGGCCGCCCCCTCCTCCGAGGCGTCCCGGGGCACCGTGGTGGGCGTGGTCGACGAGCAGCTCGATGCCGTGCGCTTCGACGACCGTGGCCTCGTGCCGGCCGTCGTGCAGGACGCCGGTGACGGCGCCGTGCTCATGCTCGGGTACATGGACCGCGAGGCGCTGGTCCGCACCCTGACCACTGGACGAAGCTGGTTCTGGAGCCGCAGCCGCCAGGAGTACTGGTGCAAGGGGGAGACCTCGGGGGACCGTCAGTTGGTGCGCGAGGTGCGCTATGACTGCGACGGCGACGCCGTGCTGGTCCGGGTCGAGCAGCTCGGCCGTGGGGCGTGCCACACCGGGAACCGCAGCTGCTTCTACCGCGCCTTCGGCGACGCCTCCGGTGACGCGGCGTCATCGCCGGGGTGAGCCCGCCTGCCGCCGGGCCCGGGGTCGAGGCCTTCTGCGGCCTGGCCCGCCACCACCGCATCGTGCCGGTCTGGCGCGAGCTGGTGGCCGACACCATCACCCCCGTGAGCGCCTTCCTGCGGGTGGTGGGCGACGACCCCGGCTTCCTGTTCGAGTCGGTCGAGGGCGGCGAACGCTGGGGCCGCTATTCCTTCGTGGGCCGCCGTCCACTGGCCCGGGTCATCTCCCGGGGCCGGCAGGTGGAGGTGACCGGCGAGCTGGCCGTTGCGCAGGAGGTCTCGGCCCCCGGCACGGACGGCGTGCTGGCCGTGGTCGAGGCCCTGCTCGAGAGCTATCGCTCGCCGCTGCTGGCCGGGTTGCCGCCGCTGCACGGAGGGCTGGTCGGGTACCTGGGCTACGACGTGGTCCGCGAGGTCGAGCACCTCCCGAACGTGCCGCCCGACGACCTGGGCCTTCCCGACGCCGATCTGGCCGTGATCGGCCAGCTGTGCGCCTTCGACCACTGGCGCCAACGGGTGGTCCTGGTCGAGAACGTGGTGGTGTCCGGCGACGAAGGCCAGTGGTCGGCCGCGTGCTCGGCGGCCGAGGTCCGGCTGGAGGAGCTGGCGGGCCAGCTGCTCTCGCCGGGCCACGAGCGGGCCATGGACCCGCCGCACCCGCACGACGAACCACCGCTGGTGCGCCGGACGATGACCACCGAGCAGTTCGTGACGGCGGTCGAGGTGGCCAAGGAGCACATCCGTGCCGGCGACATCTTCCAGGTCGTGTTGTCGCAGCGCTTCGACTTCGAGCTCGAGGCCGACCCGTTCGACGTGTACCGCTCGCTGCGGCTGGTGAACCCCAGCCCGTACCTCTATTTCCTGCGCAGCGAGCACGCCACCGTGGTGGGCTCCTCCCCCGAGCCGATGGTGCGTCTTCGCGACGGCGTGGTGGTCTCCCGGCCCATCGCCGGCACCCGCCGTCGCGGCGCCGACGAGACCGAGGACGCCCGCCTGGCCGGCGAGCTGGCCGAGCACCCGAAGGAAGTGGCCGAGCACGTCATGCTCGTCGACCTGGCTCGCAACGACGTGGGCCGGGTGGTGTCCTTCGGCACCGAGCAGGTCGACGAGTTCATGACCATCGAGCGCTACAGCCACGTCATGCACCTCACCTCGCAGGTCTCCGGCCGGCTGGCAGAGGGGCGTGGGCCCATCGACGTGCTGCGGGCCACCATTCCGGCCGGCACGCTTTCGGGGGCGCCGAAGGTGCGGGCCATGCAGATCATCGACGACCTCGAGCCCACCAAGCGCGGTGTCTACGGCGGCATCGTGGGCTACATCGACTTCTCGGGCAACCTCGACACCGCCATCGCCATCCGCACCATGGTGGTGACGCCCGACGGGAAGGCCACCGTGCAAGCCGGCGCCGGCATCGTGGCGGACAGCGATCCCGTCGCCGAGGACCGCGAGTGCGTCGACAAGGCGGCGGCCCTGTTGGCGGCCGTGCCGGCGGCGCGCCGTGCGGGACTTCGGCCCGACACCGGCACGGTGGCGGTCGGCATGTCGGCCGTGCCATGACCAGGTGACCACGTTGACGGCCCGGCTGGCCGACGACTACCGGGCGCTTCGTCACCACGTGGGCGGACGCCTGGTTCCGCGTGACGTGCTGGCCGTGCGCGGGCCCGACGCCGTGTCGTACCTGCAGGGCCAGTGCAGCCAGGACGTGGCCGCCCTGTCGGTGGGCGAGAGCGCCGACGCCCTGCTGCTCGGACCACAGGGGAAGCTCGACGCCCTGGTCCGGGTGTGGCGCGGCGACGAGGAGGGCTTCCTCCTGGACGTGGAGGGGGGATGGGGGACAGCGGTGCGCGGGCGTCTCGAGCGCTTCAAGCTCCGCGTCAAAGCCGCCGTCGACACCGTCGAGCTGCAGTGCCTGGCGCTGCGCGGCCCGGACGCGGACGGGGCCGCGCAAGACGTCGCCGGTGACCACCACCTGGCCTTCTGCTGGAACGGGGTGACGGGCGTCGACGTGTTCGGCCAAGCGTTGTCGGTCCCGAACGGCATCCGGGCCTGCGGTGCCGAGGCGTGGGAGGCACTGCGGGTGGAAGCCGGCATCCCGGCCATGGGCAGCGAGCTCGACGACCGGACCATCGCCGCGGAGGCGGACCTGCTCGAGCGATGCGTCAGCTTCACCAAGGGCTGCTACACCGGCCAGGAGCTGGTGGCCCGCCTCGATGCCAGAGGCAACAAGGTGTCGCGGCACCTGGTGGGGTTCGTGGTGTCCGGGCCGCCCACCGAGGCCGGCGGCCTCGAGGTACCCGGCGGGCACGGCGGTGCGCCGCTCCCCGCGGGCACGGCGGTGTTTCCCGGCGGGGCGGAGGACGGCGAGGGCGGCGGGACCGGCGGGACCGGTGAAGGCGCGGCGGTCGGGGCCATCACCTCTTCGGCCTGGTCGCCCGTGTTGGGCGTGGTGGCGCTGGGCTACCTGCACCGCCGGGTCACGCCACCGGCTGCGGTGGTGCTGCGGATCCCGGGCGGCCAAGTCGTCTCCGCCGAGGCGCGACCGTTGCCCTTGGCCCGCTGAGGCAGCCCGTAGGCTGCACGGGTGGCTCGGGACACCTATCTGTCCGGCATCGTGGCCGCTCACCGGGCCCGTGCCGCCGCCGACACCCGCCGCCTGGCGGACCTGCAGGCGCGCGCCGCCGATGCACCTGCGCCACGTGGCTTTGCCGCCCGGCTGTCCGCGCATTGCGCCTCTTGCGGTCTGTCGGTCATCGCCGAGATCAAGCGGCGATCGCCCTCCAAGGGCGACATCGATCCCGGCCTCGACCCCGCGGCGGTGGCCGCCGAGTACGAGGCGGGCGGGGCGAGCTGCCTGTCGGTGCTGACCGACGCCGAGTACTTCGGCGGCGGCCGGGACGACCTCGAGGTCGCTCGCGCCTCGTGCGCGCTGCCCGTGCTGCGCAAGGACTTCACCGTGTCGGAAGCCGACGTCTACGACGCCCGCATCATGGGTGCCGACGCCGTGCTGCTCATCGTGGCCGCACTCGACGACCACGAGCTGTCCGCTCTGCACGCCGCGGCCGTTGGTGTGGGGCTCGACGCCCTGGTCGAGGTGCACGACGCCGGAGAGCTGGAGCGGGCGTTGGAGATCGGCGCCGTGTTGGTGGGGGTGAACCAGCGCGACCTGCACAGCTTCACCGTCGATCGCCGCCGGGCGCTGTCGCTGGCCGGCGCCATCCCGCAGGAGATGGTGGCGGTGGCGGAGTCGGGCATCGACGGCGCACAGGAGGCCGCCATGCTCGCTGCTGCCGGCTACCAGGCGGTGCTGGTGGGAGAGTCGCTGCTGCGCGCCGAGGATCGCCGGGCGGCGGTGTCGGCGCTATGTGGGCACCCGGTGGGCCGGAGGGCGGCGGCGGAGGCTGCTGGCAGCGCGTCGGCCGGGCCGGGCGGCGTGGGGCGGGGGTGAACCGGTGCTGGTGAAGGTCTGCGGGATCACCAGCGAGACCGACGCCATGGTCGCGCTCGGCCTCGGTGCCAACGCTCTCGGGTTCATCTTCGCCCCTTCGCCCCGCCAGGTCTCGGTGCGGGCGGTGCAGCAGATCGTCGACCGGCTGCCACGGGGCGAGGCCATGACCGTCGGCGTGTTCCGCGACGAGCTTCCCAACAGGGTCGTGGAGATCGTGAACACCCTCGGACTGCGTGCCGCCCAGCTGCACGGACACGAGACGGCCGCGCAGACGGCGTGGGTGGCCGAGCGCGTGCCGTTCACCATCCGGGCCCTGCCGGCCGGCCACCCCGAGATCGCCCGAGCCGTCTCCCACGGCGCCTCCGCCGTGTTGGTGGACTCGGCCTCACCGGGCTCGGGACGGGTCTTCGACTGGCGGCTGGCCGAAGGAGTGGTCGACCCCGGCCGGCTCATCGTCTCCGGCGGGCTGCACGCCGGGAACGTGGCCGATGCCGTGGCCCACCTGCGTCCCTACGGCGTCGACGTGTGCTCGGGGGTGGAAGCCGAGCCGGGACGCAAGGATCCGCAGAAGGTGCGGGCTTTCGTGGTGGCGGCGCGCCAGGCGGCCCTGGCCGCCGGCCTCGACGACGACACAGCGGGCTCCAGCGACGCAACCGGGGACGACGCCGACGGCCGTCCGTTCGACTGGCAGGAGCAGGCGTGACCGCCTCGCTCATGGGGCCGCCCGACGACACCGGCCGGTTCGGTGAGTTCGGGGGCCGTTTCGTCCCCGAGTCGCTGGTGCCGGCCTGCGAAGAGCTCGAGGACGCCTTCGCCGAGGCCTGGGGCGACGCCGCCTTCCACGACGAGCTGGACGCCGTGTTGCAGCACTACGGCGGCCGGCCCACACCGGTCACCGAGTGCTATCGCCTGTCGGAGCGCCTCGGGGTCCGCCTGCTGCTCAAGCGCGAGGACCTGGCCCACACGGGCTCGCACAAGCTCAACAACGTGATCGGCCAGGCCCTGCTGGCCCGGCGGATGGGCAAGGGCCGCCTGGTGGCCGAGACCGGCGCCGGCCAGCACGGGGTGGCGTCGGCCACCGCCGCCGCCCTCTTCGGGCTGGAATGCGTGGTGTTCATGGGTGAGGTCGACACGGCGCGCCAGGCGCTGAACGTGTTCCGGATGGAGCTGCTCGGCGCCGAGGTCCGCTCGGTCGGAAGCGGGAGCAGGACCCTCAAAGACGCCGTCAACGAGGCGCTGCGCTACTGGGTGGCAGAGGTCGACACCACGCACTACTGCATCGGCTCGGTCATGGGACCGCACCCTTATCCGTACATCGTGCGCGAGTTCCAGCGCGTGGTGGGCGAGGAGGCCCGCGCCCAGTGCCGGCGCATCCTCCATGGCGGCGATCCCGACTTCGTGCTGGCCTGCGTGGGTGGGGGATCCAATGCGGCGGGCACCTTCGCGGGATTCGTCGACACCGGCGCGGTGCTGGTGGGGGTGGAGGCGGCCGGGGGCTCGGCCATGGGCCACGGCGTACCCGGGGTGGTGCACGGCATGAAGTCGTACCTGATGCAGGACGAAGCCGGGCAGATCGAAGAGGCGCAGTCGATCTCGGCCGGGCTCGACTACCCCGGCATCGGGCCCGAGCACGCCCATCTGGCCACCGTCGGACGGGCTCGCTACGAGCAGGCGACCGACGACGAGGTCCTGGAGGCCTTCCAACTGCTGTCGCGCACCGAGGGCATCATCCCCGCCCTGGAGCCGGCACACGCCTTGGCCTGGGTGGTACGACAAGCCGGCAAGGAGATCCCGAGCGGCGCCACCGTCCTCGTCACGTTGTCGGGACGCGGCGACAAGGACGTGGTCCAAGTGCGCGACCTGTTGTCGTGACATCGGAGACGACGGCGGTGGCGGGGGTGCTCGAGTCCCATCTCCGGGCCCGGCGCGACGGCGGCCACAAGCTGCTCGTCCCCTACGTCACCGGCGGACTGCAAGCCGACTGGCCGCGCGTGGTGGAGGCGGTGGTGGCGGCGGGAGCCGACGCGGTGGAGATCGGAATCCCGTTCTCGGACCCCATGATCGACGGCCCCACCATCCAGGCGGCGTCGGTGGCGGCGCTGGCCCGGGGCACCACGCCGGCCGCCGTGCTCGACGCGCTGGTGAGCGTGGAAGCCGGAGCGCCGCTGTGCGTCATGACCTACTACAACCTGGTGTTCCGAGCCGGCCATCGCCGCTTCGCCCGGTGGCTGGCCGACGCCGGGGTTTCGGGCGCCATCGTCCCTGATCTCCCCCTTGAAGAAGCGGGTGGGTGGTGCGCCGAGGCCGACGATGCCGGAGTGGCGACGGTGCTGTTGGTGGCACCGAGCACCCCGCCCGATCGCGCCGCTCGCCTGTGCCGCCGGTCGCGCGGCTTCGTGTACGGCGTAGGCCGCATGGGCGTCACCGGTGAGCGCCAGCGCCTGGACAGTGCGGCGTTGCTGGTGGCCAAACGCCTGAAGACCTTGACCGATCTTCCCGTGCTGATCGGCGTGGGGGTGTCCAACGCCGAGCAGGCGGCCGAGGTGTGCTCGGAGGCCGACGGCGTGGTCATCGGCTCGGCACTGGTGCGCCGCCTCCTCGAAGGCGGTGGACCCGACGAGGCGGCGCGCTTCGTGGCCGACATCCGGCGGCACCTCGACGCCGCTGCCGGCTGAGCTGTCTCGAACGCGGCGCGCCGGCGCCCGGCGCCGCCGGCGTGGCTGGATGGCGGCGGCGGTCGTCTACCTGCTTCTCGGCGTCGTGGTGTGGTGGCACCTGTGGTCCGGGGGCATCGGCGGCTCGCTCGCTTCGGGGTCGCTCGACCCGGCAGCCGACGTGTGGTGGCTGGCCTGGGTCCCCCACGCGCTGGGCCAGGGCGACAACCTGCTGTTCAGCAGAGCCATGTACTACCCGGCCGGCGTCAACCTGCTGGCCAACACCTCGTTCCTCCTGGTCGGGCTGGTCCTGTCACCGGTGACGGTGGCAGCCGGCCCCGTGGCCGCCTTCGCCGTTGCGGTGGTGCTGGCTCCCGCAGCCGACGCCTTGTGTGCGTTTCTGATGCTGCGCCGGTACGTGTCGTGGGCCCCGGCGTGCTTCGTCGGAGGACTGCTGTACGGCTTCGGGCCCTTCGTGGCCACCGACCTGCGCTATGGCCATCTCAACTTGACGGTATTGGTCATCCCGCCGCTGGCGGTGTTGGTCATGGACCGGATACTGGTCCGTCGCGCCGGCTCGCCCTGGCTGGCCGGGTCGTGGCTGGCGCTGTGCGTCGTCGGCGAGTTCTTCGTGTCGGTCGAGATGCTGGGCCTCGGCGTGGTGGTGGTGCTGTGCGCCACGGTGGTAGTGCTGGTATCGCGCCGCGGTGATTGGCGAACAGGCCTGGGCTACAGCCTCAGAGCGCTCGCCACCGCCGTCGTGCTCTCGGCCACAGCCCTCACCTATCCGACGTGGTGGTACCTAAGCGGACCGCGGCACTTCACCGGCGCGGTGTGGGGCGACATGACCGGCTTCGCCGCCTCGCTGGCCTCCTTCGTGCAGCCCCACGGCCAGCTCTTCGGAGTGAGCTACCTGAGCGGCGGCAACGGCGACTTCCTCGGGGTGCCACTGCTGGTGGTGCTCGTGGTGGGCGCGCTCATGTGGCACGGCGACCCCGCGCTGCGTTTCGCGTTCACCATGGTGCTCGTCTGCGGCGTGCTGGCTCTCGGCGCCGAGCTGCACGTCGGTCACGCTGCCTCGGGCGTGCCCATGCCGGCCTGGCTCCTCGTGCACCTGCCGGTGCTGTCCTCGTTGGCCGCCAGCCGCTTCGGCGCCTATCTCGACCTGTTCTCCGGATGGGCCCTGGCCGTGGTGGTGGGACATGTGCGCGGCGAGCTGCGCGACGAACGCGCCGGGCGGAGCTCGGCCGCTGCCGGAGCCGCGGCGGTGGCGGTGGCGGCGCTGGTGTCGGTGGCGCTGCTCCCGCCCTGGCCGTACCCGGCACGGCGCCTGGTCGAGCCGCCCGTGCTGGCGGCGCTGGCCAGGTTGCCGGCGGGATCGGTGGTCCGCGAGTACCCGTTGGCGTCGGGCACCGACGGCGACGGCCTGGTGTGGCAGGCCGAGGCAGGGCTCTCCTACGCGGTCACCGCCGGCTACGCCATCGTCCCCGGACGCGGCGGCCAGGCCACCATCTCGGCAACGCCCGATGCCATGGACCTGGTGTTCGCCGGCGCGGCGTTCGGACGGCTGACCCCGCAGAACGCGGCGTCGCTCGTGCCGGTGGTGCGGCGGCACGCCTTCGACGACCACGCGGCGGCAGTGGTGGTCGTCCGGGACAGCGCCGGCGGGCCACAGCTCGAGTCGCTCCTGGCCCGCGCCCTCGGCCCGGCGTCGCTGTCGGACCGCTCCGGCGCCTTGTGGCTGTCGCCGGCGCACCGGGCGCACCGGGCGCACCGGGCGCACCACGCCGGCACGCCGTCGGCTTCGGTCTGCCGCCCGGTCAGCGCCGGCGGTGGCGGCTCCGGTTGTGCTGCTCGAGCCGGCGGCGGATGAGCTCGCGTCGTTGCTGCAGCTCCCGGTAGGTGAGGCGGTCGACCGGCTCCGTCACACCGAAAGAGGCGCGGATCGCATCGCGATCGAGCTCCGGTATCGCTGCCCGTGAGGGTAGCCCGATCTCCCGGGCGATCCGCTCACCGTGATGTTCGTGGAAATGCACCACGATCGACACGATCTCGGCGATCATGTCGACGTCGGGGGCCATGAGCGCCAGCGCCCCGTCGAGGAACAGCATGTCCTTCACGTAGAGCATGAGCTCCTTGGGCATGCGGGCGCCGTAGCCGAGCAGGGCCTTGGTGAC
>DATHCF010000066.1:0-3128 GCA_035319705.1 Acidimicrobiales bacterium
CCGGGTCGGCGGGCGTGTCGGCCGGGTCGGTGGCGGACACCGAGGTCGTGCCCTACAACGTCGTGCCGCAACTGGACGAGCGGGTGGCCTGCGTGATCGTCGAGCCAGTGGCGGCCAACATGAACCTGGTGGCGCCGGCCGAGGGCTTCCTCGCCGCGCTGCGCGACGCCTGCGACGCCGTGGGCGCGCTGCTCGTGTTCGACGAGGTGATCACGGGCTTCCGGCTCGGCCCCGGCGGCGCCACCGCCTGGTCGGGCGTCACGCCCGACCTCTGGTGCTTCGGCAAGGTGATCGGTGGCGGGCTGCCGGTCGGCGCGTTCGGCGGGCGCACCGACCTCATGGCCGCACTGGCCCCGGGAGGCCCCGTGTACCAGGCGGGCACGCTGTCGGGGAACCCCCTCGCCACCGCGGCCGGCCTGGCCGTGCTCTCCCACGTCGGCCTGGCCGACTACGACGCGCTGGGCGCCCGCGTGGCCCGCTTCGCCCGGGAGCTCGAGGCGGCGGTGGCCGAGGGCGGCCTGGCGGTGGCGGCGCCGGCGGTGGGGCCGCTGGTGGGCCTCTTCGTGGCGCCGGCCGACCGCGGCCCGCTGCGGCCGCCGACCGACTACGAGGGCGCCCGCGCCGTGGCCGGCACCGGCGCCTACGCCCGGTTCTTCCACGCCATGCTGCGCCGCGGCGTCGCGCTCGCCCCCGGCCCCTACGAGGTGCTGTTCCCCGGCATGGCCCACGATGACGCGGTGCTGGCGCGGGTCGTGGCGGCGGCCGGGGAGGCGGCGGCGGAGGTGGCGGCGGAGCTCCGCTGAGCCGACGTGGGGCCGGGCGGCGAGCCCGCGCCGAGCAGGACCCGAGCAGGACCGAGCAGGACCGAGCAGGACCTAGCCCGGATCCACCGCGTAGGCCCAGAGCAGCTCGCGCTGCTTGAAGACGGAGAGGGCCGTGTGGCCCTCGGCGGTCACGAACGTCTTCAGGTCGATGTCAGGACGTGCTTGACCAGAGGCTCTTGGTCCGCTCGGTTGTCAGCGTGTGGGTGAGCGTCTGCGGCCACGCCGACCGCGCGAGGTGGCTCAGGTTGGGACGAAGGCGACCGCGCGCACGTTGGCGAGGGCGACGTTGAACTTGGCGGCCCAGGGCCAGTGCGTGGGCATGCGCGAGGTGGGGCGCCCGGATCGGTTGACGAGGCGGGCAGGTAGCGCGAAATAGCGGGTGCGCAGCGTGCGCGCCACGACGAGGGTCTCGTCGGCCTCGACCAGGTCCCCCAGGGCGGCCGTCCAGCGGATCAGGTTGTGGGCGAGCACCGCGCAGCACAGCCAGGCCCCGTTGGCGCTGAAGCTGCCAGACGGGCAGTGCTCCATACCCGACCCTTCCTTCCAGTCGTCGATGGCGAGCTCGACCGTCGCGTGCTGGCGGTGGAAGGCGTCGACCTCTGTGGCGGGACCCTCCAGATCGGTCAAGAAGGCGAAGTGGCGCCAGTTCGGCCACAAGGTGGCCTGGTGGCCGAGCAGGCGGGTGCGGCGCACAACGAGGCGGATGCCCTTGTAGGTGGTCTCGGCGACGGCGGCCACGCCGCCTTCGGGGTAGTCGATCTCCACCCAGGCCTCCTCGGCGATGGCCGCTATGGCCCTGGTGAGGCCCTTGGTGTTCGTGCGCACGGCCATGGTGTAGGAGACGCCGAGACGAGTCAGGACGGCGATGGTGTCCTTCGACCAAAAGCCCGAATCGAAGCGCATGACGATGGGGCCGGCCGCCCCGGCCCGACGCACCCGCGCGATCAGCTCTTCTGTGAAGCGCTTGATGCCGCGCTGGGTGTTGGCCGAGCCCTTGCGCAGACGGGCGTGGAGGATCTCGCCGGTCTTGGCCCACGTGGCGAGGAGGGGGTGATAACCCAGCACCTTGGTGTAGCCGAAGGCGGCGCCGATCTTCTTCTTGCCGTGCACCTCGTCGATGGTCGAGTCCACGTCGATGACCAGGCGCTCGTTACCCGGACCGGCCCCGAGACCCCAGGCGGCGGCCAGGGCCTCGCCGATCAGCTTCTCGAACTGACGAACGTGGCCGAAGGTGAAGGAGCGCAAGAAGGTCCCAAGGGTCGACGGTGCCATCACGCGGTGTCCGAGCACCTTGGCCGTGGATCCCGCCCGGAGCATGTCGGCGTGGTCGATGTGGCTGGCCCCGGCCACCATGGCGTGCACGATCGTGAGGATCTTTCGCCCCGGCTGGAATCCCCCGACTCGACCCGAGAGGTCGATCGTGGCGTTGGCCAGGCGCTCGAGGCCCAGACGTGCGGTCACCGTGGCGACGAGCAACAGCCCGGCATTGGCCACCAAGTTCGGCTCGTCGAAGGTCACCGCGACCCGGTCGATCCCGCGCGATACTGACTTCACTGAAAGTGCCTCCTGTTCTGAGGACGAACGCGGCGTAGAGCACCGTCATTCTCCCAGGCAAGGAGGCACTTTCCGCGCATGCGCGGCTGTCAGATCACGTGATTACTCGGTGTTTCGAGGCTTAGCTTAGCGGGGCAGCACGGTCGTCGGCAGGGGGTGCCGGTAGAGCGCGGCCGCATTCTCGCAGCACATGGCGCGCAGTTCCGCCGGAGGGATGTCGCCCCAGTACTCCTGAATGACGCGCTGCGTGTCGGGCCAGGTCCCGTCGCCGTGGGGGTAGTCCACCTCCACCATGATGTTCTCGACCCCGATAACGTGACGGGTCTGAATGGTGGACGGGTCATCGAGGGTGCAGAACCAGAAGTTCCGGCGGAGCACGTCGGCCGGCCGAAGGTCCCAGCCCTTGCCATAACCCGAGCGGTCCACCATGTTCTCGAGGCGGTCGATCAACATCGCCACCCAGCCGATGCCCCCCTCGCTCATGGCGATCTTCAGCTCTGGGTGCCGCATTGGATAGCCGGACCAGAGCCACTCTGCGCAGGAGGTCAGCGAGATCTGGCCGAACAGGGTCGCCCCGAGCTGCAGGCTCAGCATGCCCGCACCGGGCGGCGCGGGCACGATGCCGGAGCTGCCGACGTGCAGCGACACGACGGTGTCCGTCTCCATGACGGCGTCGATGATCGGGTCCCAGTGCGCCCGGTCGAACAGCGAGGGCAGGCCGATGACGTGCGGCCGCTCGGGCAGCGTGAC